>DASWOS010000208.1:0-4501 GCA_036398645.1 Dokdonella sp.
GCTTTCCGGCGACGGCCGGCGGCGGCGCCGAGTCGCAGGTGCGCACGCTGGCGTTGCGCCTGCGCCAGCGCGGCCACCGCGTGACCGTGCTGACGCCGCGCTTCCGGCACGCGCCGCAGGCGTGCGTGCAGCGCCACGACGGCGTGCCGGTCTGCCGCATCGCGTATCCGCGCGTGCGCATCCTCGGCACGCTGGTGCTGTGGCTGCGCGTGTGGGCGTTCCTGCGCGCGCGGCGCCGGCGCTACGATGTCTGGCATGTGCACATCGCCCATCATCTCGGCGCGCTCGCCTGCCGCGCCGGCGCCGGCCTCGGCGTTCCGGTCGTCGTGAAGATCTCCGGCTGGTGGGAGCTCGAGCGCGGGCTGCTGCGCGACGGCGGCGTGCTGCGCAACGCGTTCGGCCGGCGCTGGCTGCGCCGCGCGACCGCGACGCAGGCGATCAGCCGGCGCATCGAGGCCGAGCTCGTCGCGAAGGGATTCCCGCCGCGCGCGATCGTCGCGTTGCCGAACGCGATCGACACCGCGCGCTTCAGGCCCGGCGCGCCGGCGGACGACGCGGAGCGCACGCTGACCGCGGTGTTCGTCGGCCGGCTCGTGCCGGAGAAAGGGCTCGACCTGCTGCTCGACGCCTGGGCCGCGGCGTTCCCGGCGCCCGGGCGCGCGCGCCTGCGCCTGGTCGGCACCGGCGCGGTCGAGGCGGAGCTCCGCGCGCGCGCGGAACGGCTCGGCATCGCCGCGCAGGTCGAGTTCCTCGGCCATCGCGACGACGTCGAGAGCGTGCTGCACGAGGCCGATTTCGGCGTGCTGCCGTCGACGATCGAAGGCCTGTCGAACACGTTGCTCGAGTTCATGGCCTCGGGCCTGCCGGTCGTCGCGAGCCGCATCAGCGGCAGCGAGGACTTCGTCGTCGACGGCCGCAACGGCTGGCTGTTCCCGTCGCGCGACCTCGCCGCGCTCGCCGAGCGCCTGCGCGCGGCCGCCGCGCTCGAGCGCACCGCGCTGCGCGCGCTCGGCCGCCAGGCGCGCGTCGACGTCGAGTCGCGCGCCGGCCTCGACCGCGTCGTCGACCGTCTGCTGACGCTCTACCGCGGCGGCGACCCGCGCGCCGCGTCGGCGCCGTCGCTCGACGCGCCGGCGGAGCGCGGCTGAGATGTGCGGCATCGTCGGCGCCGTCGCCGCACCGGGCCACGTCGCGCCGTCGGAGCGGGTCGGTCTCGCGATGAACGCGACGATCGTGCACCGCGGTCCGGACGACGCCGGCGTCTACCGCGACGAGCACGCGCTGCTCGCGATGCGGCGGCTGTCGATCATCGACCTCGCCGGCGGTCACCAGCCGGTCGCGGCCGACGAGGGCCGCATCCAGGCCGTGTTCAACGGCGAGATCTACAACTACCGCGAGCTGCGCGCCGAGCTCGAGGCGCGCGGACGCCGCTTCCGCTCGCTGTCGGACAGCGAGGTCGTCGTGCAGGCGTACGCGGAGTACGGCGAGGCCGGCTTCGCGCGGCTGCACGGCATGTTCGCGATCGCGCTGTGGGACCGGCGCACGCGCACGCTGCTGCTCGCGCGCGACCGCTTCGGCGAGAAGCCGCTGTTCTACGCGGAGGACGCGCGCGGACTCGCGTTCGCGAGCGAGCTCAAGGCGCTGCTGCAGCTGCCCGGCTTCGACCGCGCGATCGACGCCGACGCGCTGCGCGCGTACGTGACGTTCGGCTACGTGCCGGGCCCGGCCAGCATCTTCCGCGGCACGCGCAAGCTGCCGCCGGGGCACTACCTGCGCTACGTCGACGGCCGCGCGAGCCTGCACCGCTACTACGCACCGGAGTTCGGCGCGCAGCACGCCGTGCCCGAGGCCGAGGCCGAGGAGCGCCTCGCGCAGCTCCTCGACCAGGCGGTCGAGAGCCGCATGGTCGCCGACGTGCCGTTCGGCGCGTTCCTGAGCGGCGGGCTCGACTCCAGCGTCGTCGTCGCGCTGATGAGCCGGCATTCGTCGCAGCGCGTGCGCACGTTCTCGATCGGCTTCCGCGAGGCGGCCTACAACGAGCTCTCCGACGCGCGTCGCGTCGCCGAGCACGTCGGCACCGACCACCGCGAGCTCGTCGTCGAGCCGAACGCGGTCGCGTTGCTGGAGAAGCTCGTCTGGCATCTCGACGAGCCGTTCGCCGATTCCTCGGCGATCCCGACGTTCCTCGTCGCCGAGCTCGCGCGCCGCGAAGTCGCGATGGTGCTGACCGGCGACGCCGGCGACGAGACGTTCGCCGGCTACGACCGCTACCTGCGCTTCCTGCGCCTGCAGCGGCTCGGCGCGCTGCGCGGCCCTGCGGCGGCGGTCGCGGCCGCCGCGTCGCGCGTGCTGCCCGGCGTGCGCGGCGACCGCCTGCGCGGCATCGCGACGCGGCTGCGCCAGCCGTTCCCGGACAGCTACCTGAGCGGCGTCGCGGTCAGCCGGCCGGCGACTGCGCGCGCGCTGCTCGGCGCCGCCGCGGGCGATGCGCCGTACGCGGCGATCGCCGGCGCCGCGGCGCGGCTGCCGGCCACGGCCACGCTGCTCGATCGCGTCGTCGCGCTCGACTTCGCGAGCTATCTGCCGGACGACATCCTGGTCAAGGTCGACCGCATGGCGATGGCGAATTCGCTCGAAGGCCGCGTGCCGTTCCTCGACCATCGCCTCGTCGATTTCGCGCTCGGCCTGCCGGACGCGCTGCGCGTGCGCGACGGCCGCGGCAAGCACCTGCTGCGCCGCGTCGCCGCGCGCTGGCTGCCGGCGGACGTGCTCGCGAAGCCGAAGCAGGGCTTCGCGATCCCGCTCGGGCAGTGGTTCCGCGGGCCGCTGCGCGAGCTCGCCGCCGACGTGCTCGGCAGCCGCGCGTTCCGCGAGCGCGGGCTCGTCGACGCCGCGGCCGCGCGCGCGTGCCTCGACGACCACCTCGCCGGCCGCGCGAACCGCGGCGAGACGCTCTGGCTCGTGCTCTGCCTCGAATCGTGGGCGCGCCAGTTCCTCGACGCGCGCGTGCCGCACGCCGAAGCGGCCTGACGATGCTGCGCCTGCTGCTGCTGTTCCAGATCTTCTACACGGTCTACCAGGGCCATTACGAGTTCGCGAGCGGCATTCCGGGCCTGAACCTCGCCAACGCGCTGTTCCTGCTCACGCTGCTGCTGGTCCTCGCCGCCGGCGCGCGCAACGCGGTGACCGAGCGCGCGCTGCTGCGCGGGCCGGTGCTGCTGTTCTCGGCGATGCTGGTCGTCTCGTTCGGCATCGCGCAGGCGCGCGCGCCGGGCGACTTGATGACCGACGTCACGTACCTGAAGAACGCGCTGTTCCCGCCGCTGCTGTACTTCCTGTACCTGCACTGCAAGCAGGACCTGAAGAACACGCGGCTGCTCGTGATCGCGGTCATGGCGGTCGCCGCGATCGCCGCGGTGCAGGCGATCCGCCAGGGCTTCGACTACGGCCTCGGCAACTTCGTCGAGTCGCATCGCGCGTCGGGTCCGTTCGGCGACAACTACCGCGACGCGAACCGCGCCGGCGTCTACTACGCGATGTTCCTGCCGATGTTCGTCGCCGCGGCGCTGTTCTTCCGCTCGCGCAAGCTGTGGCGCGCGGGCGCGCTCGGCGGCGTCGGCCTGCTCGCGCTGGCGGTGATGTTCACGTATTCGCGGCAGGCGTACTTCATCTCGCTGCTCGGCTTGGCCGTGCTGCTGCTCCGGCGCAGCGTCGTGCTGTCGGTCGTCATCGGCGTCAGCCTCGTGCTGCTCGCGAGCTACCTGCCCGAGAGCGTCACGCAGCGCGTCGAGGAGACGCAGCAGAAGGGACCGCACGGCGAGGAGCGCGTCGACGAGAGCACGGCGAGCCGCTGGGAGATCTGGGCCGGCGCGATGGCGATGTGGCGCGCGAACCCGGCCGGCGTCGGCCTGAACCGCTTCAAGGACGAGATCGGCAAGTACTCCTCGTTCCAGCACTTCGACGCGCACAACTTCTACGTGCTGACGCTGGCCGAATCCGGCCCGCAGGGCCTCGCCGCGCTGCTGCTGCTCGTGGCCGCGACGTTCCGGCTCGCGCGCTTCCTGCGCCGGCAGGCGCCGACGGACGACCCGGAGGCGAACGCGCTCGCGATCGGCTTCACGGTGACGACGCTGTGCATGGCGCTCGGCAACCTCTACGGCAGTCCGTTCTTCGAGACGAACGTCATGGGCACGTACTGGGTGCTCGGCGGCCTGCTCGAGCGCCAGGCGCGCCTGCGCGCGCAGCTCGCGCCGGCCGCGCAGGCGGCGCTCGCGCCGGCGCCGCCTTCGATGCAGGAGCGCTTTCCGCTCGCCGCGCGCGCGCGCGGCCTGCCGCCGCCGCGATGAACGGCGCGCGCTCGCGCCGCATCGTGCTGATGCTGTCGGCGCTGAACCTGTTCGGCAAGCTGCTCGCGATCGGCAAGACGCTGATCGTCGCCGGGCTGTTCGGCACCAGCGGCGTGCTCGACGCGTTCTTGGTCGCCTACTCGCTGCCGCTGATG
>DASWOS010000209.1:0-9430 GCA_036398645.1 Dokdonella sp.
GGCGGTCTGGACCGTCGTTCCGATCCTGATCCTCGTGATCATGGCGTGGCCGGCGACGAAGCTGCTGGTCGACATGGCCGACGTCGAGAACTCGGACATGACGATCAAGATCACCGGCTACCAGTGGAAGTGGCGCTACGAGTACCTCGACTACTTCAACAAGCCGGCCAAGGTGAACTTCATTTCGACGCTCGACGAGCAGTCGAACCGCGTGCGCCAGCTCGGTTCCGGCCTCGATCCGGCGTCGGTCAAGGACGGCGACTACGAGAGCTACCTGCTGAACGTCGACAAGCCGCTCGTCGTGCCGGTCGGCGTCAAGATCCGCTTCGTCATCACCGCCGACGACGTGATCCATTCCTGGTGGGTGCCGAACCTCGGCTGGAAGCAGGACGCGATCCCCGGAATCATCAACGACAACTGGACGCGGATCGATACGCCCGGCACGTACCGCGGCCAGTGCGCGGAGCTCTGCGGCAAGGATCACGGCTTCATGCCGATCGTCGTCAAGGCCGTGCCGAAGGCCGAGTTCGAGCAGTGGCTCGCCGCGCAGGAGTCCGCCGCCGCGGGCGCCGCCGCCGCGACGGCGCAGACGATTCCTCCGTCGCCCTCGACCCAGGGCTGAGCGGTTCAACGCATCGAGGTTCAGAAGACCATGGCCGCAGTCAATCCCGCGATCCACGACACGCACGTCGGTCACGACGACCACGACCACAAGCCGGAAGGCTTCCTGGACCGCTGGCTGTTCACGACGAACCACAAGGACATCGGCACGCTGTACCTCGTGTTCTCGCTGCTGATGTTCTTCATCGGCGGTTCGATGGCGATGGTCATCCGCGCGGAGCTGTTCAAGCCCGGCATGCAGCTCGTGCAGCCGGAGTTCTTCAACGAAATGACGACGATGCACGCGCTGATCATGATCTTCGGCGCGGTCATGCCGGCGTTCGTCGGTCTCGGCAACTGGATGATCCCGTTGATGATCGGCGCGCCGGACATGGCGCTGCCGCGCATGAACAACTGGTCGTTCTGGATACTGCCGTTCGCGTTCTTCCTGCTGCTCTCGGAGATCTTCATGCCGGGCGGCGGCCCGCAGGGCGGTTGGACGATGTATCCGCCGCTGTCGCTCGAAGGCGGCACGAACGTCGCGTTCATGATCTTCGCGGTGCACCTGATGGGCATCAGCTCGATCATGGGCGCGATCAACATCATCGCGACGATCCTGAACATGCGCGCGCCCGGCGTCGACCTGCTGAAGATGCCGGTGTTCGTCTGGAGCTGGCTGATCACCGCGTTCCTGCTGATCGCGGTCATGCCGGTGCTGGCCGGCGCGGTCACGATGCTGCTGACCGACAAGTTCTTCGGCACGAGCTTCTTCAACGCGTCCGGCGGCGGCGACCCGGTGATGTTCCAGCACATCTTCTGGTTCTTCGGGCACCCCGAGGTCTACATCATGATCTTGCCGGCGTTCGGCATCATCTCGGAGATCATCCCGACGTTCAGCCGCAAGCCGCTGTTCGGCTATCAGGCGATGGTCTACGCGATCGCGTCGATCGCGTTCCTATCGTTCATCGTCTGGGCGCACCACATGTTCTCGGTCGGCATGCCGCTCGGCGGCGAGCTGTTCTTCATGTACGCGACGATGCTGATCGCGATTCCGACCGGCGTGAAGGTGTTCAACTGGGTCTCGACGATGTGGAAAGGGTCGATGACGTTCGAGACGCCGATGCTGTTCGCGATCGCGTTCGTGATCCTGTTCACGATCGGCGGCTTCTCCGGCGTCATGTGCGCGATCGTGCCGGCCGACTTCCAGTATCAGGACACCTACTTCGTCGTCGCGCACTTCCACTACGTGCTGGTGACCGGCGCGGTGTTCGCGATCATGGCCTCGGTCTACTACTGGCTGCCGAAGTGGTCGGGCCACATGTACTCGGAGACCTGGGCCAAGGTCCACTTCTGGTCGAGCGTGATCTCGGTCAACGTGCTGTTCTTCCCGCAGCACTTCCTCGGTCTCGCCGGCATGCCGCGGCGCATTCCGGACTACAACGTCGCGTTCGCGGGCTTCAACATGATTTCGTCGATCGGCGGCTTCTGGTTCGGCGCGACGCAGCTCGTGTTCGTCGGCGTCATCGTCCACTGCGTCTACTTCTCGAAGCGGCGCGCGACGATGCAGGTCTGGGACGGCGCGCGCGGACTCGAGTGGACGGTGCCGTCGCCGGCGCCGCATCACACGTTCTCGACACCGCCGCTGATCGCGCCGGGCATGCTCGCGCACGGCGACGTGAGTCATTGAGTCG
The DNA here is from genome assembly GCA_036398645.1 of Dokdonella sp. Lineage (GTDB taxonomy): Bacteria > Pseudomonadota > Gammaproteobacteria > Xanthomonadales > Rhodanobacteraceae > Dokdonella_A. The sequence continues at coordinate 2,292 of DASWOS010000209.1, forward strand.
GTGCGCTCGTCCGCGAGCGCGAGAACAAGAACAAGCGCGGCCGTGCGTGGCCGCACTTTGCAGAGAAGCACGAGAGTTCCGGACCCGATCGATCGCCGAGTCATGACGCCCCACACTGCCAAGCGGGATTCGACGACGCGCCGCTCCGCCGCGCGGCGCACCGCGGCGATCGTCGGCGGCGTCGCGATCGCGATCTACCTGATCTCGATCCTCGAGGTCGTGCTGAAGCGATGAGCGAGCAGGCGACGCGCAACCGCAGCGTGCTGCAGACCGGTGCGATCGTCGTCGCGGCCGCGTTCCTGTTCGGCTTCGCGATGGTGCCGGTCTATCGCATCGTCTGCGTGCACGTGCTCGGCATCAAGCTCGCCGACGGCGCGGCCGGCGAAGCGCGCGCGGCCGGCCTCGTCGAGGACGCGAGCCGCACGATCACGGTCGAGTTCGTCGCGAACGTCAACAGCAAGCTGCCGTGGGCGTTCACGCCGGAGCGGCCGAGCGTCGACGTGCACCCGGGCGCGCTGACCGAGGTCTGGTTCGACGCGACGAACCGCGGCGCCGAGGCGATCGTCGGCAACGCGGTGCCGAGCATCGCGCCGAGCAGCGCCTCGCTGTACTTCAACAAGACCGAATGCTTCTGCTTCACCGAGCAGGTGCTCGACGCCGGCGAGTCGCGGCGCATGCCGGTGCGCTTCTTCGTCGATCCGAAGCTGCCGAAGGAAGTGCACCAGCTGACGCTGTCCTACACGTTCTACGCGAACGACGTCGCGACGAAGCGACTGTCGGAAACCGGTTCGCCGCTGCCGGCGGCGGGCTGAATCGATACACCGAGCGAGGAGCCGCCCCGATGGCGCAAACACAAGGTGCTTACTACGTCCCCCACGGCAGCCACTGGCCGATCATCGGCTCGTTCGGCCTGCTCGGCACGGTCGGCGGCGCGGCGCTCTGGCTCGACGAGGTCGAGTCCGGCAAGTTCGTCATGGCGCTCGGCATCGTCCTGCTGCTCGTGATGATCGTCGGCTGGTTCGGCACGGTGATCCGCGAGTCCGTGCGCGGCCTCTACAACAAGCAGGTCGACACCTCGTTCCGCATGGGAATGATGTGGTTCATCTTCTCCGAGGTCATGTTCTTCGCCGCGTTCTTCGGCGCGCTGTTCTACGCGCGCACGTACTCGGTGCCGTGGCTCGGCGGCGCCGGCAAGGGCGCGCTGACGAACTATTACCTGTGGCCGCAGTACTCCGCCGCGTGGCCGACGAACGGCCCCGCCGGCGTCGGCGGCACGTTCTCGACGATGACGCCGTGGGGCATCCCGCTGCTGAACACGCTGCTGCTGCTGTCCTCCGGCGTCACGATCACGATCGCGCACCACGCGCTGCGCGCCGGGCATCGCACGCGCCTGCTCGTGTTCCTCGCGCTGACCGTAATCCTCGGCGTCGTGTTCCTCGGCTTTCAGGCGCACGAGTACGCGGAGGCGTACAAGGACCTGAACCTGACGCTCGGCAGCGGCATCTACGGCAGCACGTTCTTCATGCTGACCGGCTTCCACGGCATGCACGTCACGCTCGGCGCGATCATGCTGACGGTGATCTGGCTGCGCTCGGCGAAGGGCCACTTCACGAGGAACAACCACTTCGGCTTCGAGGCGGTCGCCTGGTACTGGCACTTCGTCGACGTGGTCTGGCTCGGCCTGTTCCTGTTCGTCTACATACTCTGACGGAGCCGCACGCGGCGCCGGCTCGGCCGCGCCGCCGTCACTGCCCGATGCCGTGCGGCCGGATCAGTCCGGCCCAGATGCCGATGACGACGAGGACGATCAGCAGTACCGACAATGCGATGCGGCGCGTCAGCGCCCTCAGCGTGCGGTCGCTGCCGCCCTTGTCGGACATCATGAAGTACAGGCCTGCGCCGAGGTTGTAGATGATCGCCGCGAGGAAAAGCAGGATCAGGGCCTTGCCGATCATGTCCGAGCCTTCCGGCCGGCGCGGGCGGCCGGCGCCGGCGCAGTCTACCCGTTTTCGTCATGGCGGCTAGGCGCTGGCGGCGCCCGCGCGCGGCGGCGATCGTGCTGGCGCTCGCGGCGATCGCGCTGTTCGTCGCGCTCGGGCGCTGGCAGTTGCGCCGCGGGCACGAGAAGGCCGAGCTGTTCGCCGCGTTCGACCACGCCGAGCAGCAGCCGGCGGTCTCGCTCGAGCAGGCGCGCCGCGAGGCGTCGCCGGCGCACTATCCGCGCGTCCGCATCCACGGCCGCTACGATCCGCTGCACGCCTACGTGCTCGACGACCAAGTCCGCGGCGGCCGTACCGGCGTCATCGTCTTCGACGTGTTCGAGCCGGCCGCCGGCGGGCGGCCGCTGCTCGCGAACCAGGGCTTCCTCGCGTTCGGCGCGCGCGGTGAGCGGCCGCCGATACCGCCGCCGCCGGACGGCGCGCGCACGCTCGACGCGCTGTACGCGCCGCCGCCGGGCGCCGGTCTGCGGCTCGGCGGCGACGTCTGGGCGCGGCAGCCGGCGTGGCCGAAGTTCGGCATTTCGATCGACCTCGACGAGCTCGGCCGCGACCTCGGCCGCCGCCTCGATCCGCACGTGCTGCTGCTGTTGCCGGAGCCGGGCAGCGCGTTCGCGCGCGAATGGCGGCCCGAGGTGTTCCCGCCGGAGCGGCACTACGCATACGCATTCACCTGGTTCACGTCGGCCGCGGCGACCGCCGCGCTGTTCGCGTTCCTGCACCGCCCGGGCGGACGCTCGACGTGACGCCGGACACGCGCAAGCGCATCGGCCTGCTGCTGATCTTCGCGCTGTTCGCGGCGCCGATCGTCGCGGCCTACGTGCTGAACGCGATCGGCTGGCGGCCGGCGGCGACGCGCAACTACGGCACGCTGATCGAGCCGCCGCAGGACCTGACCGGCGCGCGCTTCGTGCGCGCCGACGGCAAGCCGCTCGAATGGAAGGACGCCGAATGGTCGTGGACGCTGTTCGCGCTGCCGGGGCCGGCCTGCGCGACGAAGTGTCGCGCGCGCATCGACGAGCTGCGTCGCGTGCGGCTGACGCTGAACCAGAACGCGTACCGCGTGCGCGTCGTCGTGCTCGACACCGAGCTCGACGCGGCCACGCTCGCGGCGCTGCACCCGGTCCAGACGGCGCGCGACGCCGACGCGACGCTCGCCGGCCTGCATCCGGCCGCGGCCGACGACGTCGCCGCGGCGATCGCCGATCCGCACGGCTTCCTCGTGCTGCGCTACGCGCCGGGCTACGACGGCAGCGGACTGCGCAAGGACTTGGCGCGCCTGGTGAAGTAACCTATGCGGTCCCGGCCCGCGGCCGCGGGCCGTTCCGCCGACAGGAGCCTTCCGCCGACATGCCCAGCACCCTCGCGGCGCGCATCGCCGCGTTCGCGACCGCGTTCGCGTTCTGCGTGATCGTGTTCGGCGCGTTCGTGCGCCTGTCCGACGCCGGCCTGTCGTGCCCGGACTGGCCGACCTGCTACGGCAAGGCGACCTGGCCCGGCCACGAGCACGACATCGCGCAGGCGAATGCCGCGTTCCCGGACCGCCCGGTCGAGACGCACAAGGCCTGGCGCGAGCAGGTGCACCGGATGATCGCCGGCACGCTCGGCGTGCTCGTGTTCGCGCTCGCGCTCGTCGCCGTGCGGCACCGCCGCGCGCTGGTGCTCGGCCTGCTGCTCGCCGCGGCCGCGGCCGCGGCCGGCGTCGCCTGCTACATGAAGCACGCCTACGTGCCGTCGTCGGCGCTGTCGCTGCTCGCGATCGCGGTGCCGCTCGCGATCGCGGTGCAGCTCGACCGCGCCGCGCCGTGGCGTGCCGCGGTCGCCGCGTTCGCGGTGGTGATCTTCCAGGCGATGCTCGGCATGTGGACGGTCACGCTGCTGCTGAAGCCGGCCGTCGTCATGGGCCATCTGCTCGGCGGCCTGCTCACGTTCGCGCTGCTCGGCTACGTCGCGTTGCGCCTGCGCGGCGGCCGCGCGCCGAGCCCGGCGCAGGCGCGGCTGCGGCCGGTCGTCGTCGTCGCGCTCGCGCTGCTCGGCGCGCAGATCGCGCTCGGCGGCTGGACCAGCGCGAACTACGCGGCGCTCGCGTGCGGCGTCGATTTCCCGCAATGCTCGGGCAGCTGGTGGCCGCAGCCGGACTTCCGCGAGGCGTTCGTGCTCTGGCGCGGCGTCGGCGTCAACTACGAAGGCGGCGTGCTCGACATCGCCGCGCGCATGGCGATCCAGATCACGCACCGGCTCGGCGCGCTCGTCGTGTTCGTCTACGGGCTCGCGACGGCGGCGCTCGCCTGGCGCCGCGGCCTGCGCGCGCTCGGCGCGCTCGTCGCCGTGCTGCTCTGCGCGCAGGTCGCGCTCGGCGTCGCCAACGTCAAGCTGCTGCTGCCGCTGCCGGTCGCGACCGCGCACAACGGCGTCGCCGCGCTGCTGCTGCTCGCGCTGCTCGCGCTGCTCGTGCGCGTGCAGCGGCCGGACGCTGCGCCGTGGCGGCCCTGACGAACGATGCGGGCGCGGCCGCAACGAGCGCTGGACGCGTCCGGCGCACGCTCCTAGGCTTGCCGAATCCTCCGGACCGCACCCGCATGCCGTCGATCGCGAGCCAATACCTCGAGCTCACCAAGCCGCGCGTCGTCGCGCTGATCGTGTTCACCGCGGTCATCGGCATGTTCCTCGCGGTGCCGGGCTGGCCGCCGCTGCGGCAGACGATCGCCGGCTGCCTCGGCATCTGGCTCGCCGCCGCGTCGGCCGCGGCGTTGAATCATCTGATCGACCAGCGCATCGATCGCCTGATGGCACGCACGTCGCACCGGCCGCTCGCGACCGGCGCGCTGACGCCGACGCAGGTGCTCGCGTTCGCGCTCGCGCTCGGCACGGCGTCGATGGCGATCCTGATCGCGCTCGTGAATCCGCTGACCGCGGCGCTGACGTTCGCATCGCTGATCGGCTACGCGATCGTCTACACCGCGTACCTGAAGCGCGCGACGCCGCAGAACATCGTCATCGGCGGCGCCGCCGGCGCCGCGCCGCCGGTGCTCGGCTGGGCCGCGGTGACCGGTCAGGTGCACGCGTACGCGCTGCTGCTGTTCCTGATCATCTTCGTGTGGACGCCGCCGCACTTCTGGGCGCTCGCGATCTTCCGCCGCGACGACTACTCGCGCGCGCAGGTGCCGATGCTGCCGGTCACGCACGGCGTAACGTACACACGCTGGCACGTGCTGTACTACACGGTGCTGCTCGTCGTCGTCACCGCGCTGCCGTATCTGACCGGCATGAGCGGACCGTTCTATCTCGGCGGCGCGCTCGTGCTCGGCGCGGGCTTCCTGTACTACGCGGTGCGGCTGCTGCATCCGCCCGACGAGTTCTTCGCGATGCGCGTGTTCAACTACTCGATCGTCTATCTGATGGCGCTGTTCGCGTTCCTGCTCGTGGACCATTACCTCGCCGGCTCGGCGACGCCGCAGGGCGGCGGCTTCCTGCTGCGCCGCGTCGGCTGACGCGCGTCACCGCACCGCGGCCGCGTCGTCGGCGCGGCGCGCGTAGCGCTGCGCGAGCACCGCGCAGGCCATCAGCTGCATCTGGTGGAACAGCATGACCGGCAGCACGATCATGCCGAGCACCGGCTGACCGGCGAACAGGATCTTCGCCATCGGCACGCCGGAGGCGAGGCTCTTCTTCGAGCCGCAGAACACGATCGCGATCTCGTCCTCGCGCGCGAAGCCGAGCCGCCGGCTCGCGAACGTCGTCAGCGCGAGCACGGCGGCGAGCAGCATCGCCGCGGCGACGAGCGTGCCGAGCAGCGCGCCCGGCGGCACGCGATGCCAGAGCCCCTCGACGACCGACGCGCTGAACGCGACGTAGACGATCAGCAGCACGGTGCCGCGGTCGGTGACCGCGAGCACGCGGCGCCAGCGCAACACCGCGGCACCGATCCACGGCCGCAGCAGCTGGCCGGCGACAAACGGGGCGAGCAGCTGCAGCACGATGTCGCCGATCGCGCGCAGCGGCGAGCCGCCGCCGCCGTGCGCGGTCGGAAGCAGCGCGACGAGCAGCGGCGTCGCGAACACGCCGACCAGGTTCGACAGCGACGCACTGCAGACCGCGGCCGGCACGTTGCCGCGCGCGATCGACGTGAACGCGATCGACGACTGCACCGTCGACGGCAGGCAGCACAGGAACATGAGACCGAGATACAGCCCCGGCGTCAGCAGCCATCCGGCGAGCGGCCGCATCGCGAGGCCGAGCAGCGGGAACAGCACGAACGTGCTCGCGAGCACGACGAGGTGCAGCCGCCAGTTCGTCATGCCGGCGAGGATCGCCTCGCGCGAGAGCCGCGCGCCGTGCAGGAAGAACAGCGCGGCGACGCCGAGCGTCGTGATCAGGTCGAACGCGATCGCGGCGCGGCCGCGGCACGGCAGCACCGCGGCGAGCGCGACGGTCGCGACCAGCGCGAGCGTGAAGCCGTCGAAGAGGTCGCGCAGCCGCGTCATCGGGCGACGTGCCGTGGCGGCGTGCGAGCGGCGGCGGTCGAGGTCGCGGGCATTCGAGGCTCCTCGCGGAAAAAATCGAGCGGCGGAGCCTAGCAGGTCGTTCGTGCGGCCGGCGTCTGCGACACGCGCGCGGTCCGGCAGGGCGCACCGTGGGACGCGAATCGCCGCGGCGGCGGCTGCGCGCACCACTCGACCGTGCGCGCTCGGCCGAGCCCGCTTGCGTGCGCGCCGAAGCGTTTGCGAAGCTGCGGCGCATGAGCCCGGATGCCGCGGCCGTCATCGAGACCGACGTCCCGGCGCGTCTCGACCGCCTGCCGTGGTGCCGCTTCCACGTGCTCGTGCTCGCCGCGCTCGGCATCACCTGGGTGCTCGACGGCCTCGAGGTCACGCTCGTCGGCGCGGTGTCCGGCGCGCTGCGTGAAAGTCCGCGTCTGCGCTTCAGCGACGCGGACATCGGCTTCGCCGCGAGCAGCTACCTCGCCGGCGCGGTGTGCGGCGCGCTGTTCTTCGGCTGGCTCACCGACCGGCTCGGCCGCAAGCGGCTGTTCACGATCACGCTCGGCGTCTATCTCGTCGCGACCGCGCTGACCGCCGCGTCGACCGACCTCGCCGCGTTCGCGCTGTTCCGCTTCCTGACCGGCGCCGGCATCGGCGGCGA
>DASWOS010000210.1:0-1638 GCA_036398645.1 Dokdonella sp.
CGCGGCGCTGAGCTTTTCGGCAGACGCTCAGGCGGTCAGCGCCAGCCGCGTGGTCGTCGATGTCCGTGAGCCGACGCGCGCGGTCTGCTCGGCCAGCATCAGCACCAGCCGCTTGAGCGCTTCCCACGGATCGAGCGGCCAGTCGGGATGCTTGAGTCCCTTGACGAGGCCGTCGCACACGTGCGCCGCCTCGAGCAGATGCGCGACCGTCGATTCGCTGAGCAGCGTGACCGCCCGCTCGAAGATGCGCTCCTTCGCGCCCCATACGCGCGCCTCGCGCAGCGCGAGCGGCAGCGGCTTGCCCGACGCGAGCGCATCCTTCACGCGCTTCAGGCCGCGGATGTCTTCGGCCAGCGTCCAGTGCACGAGCACGGCCGCCTCGCCTTCGTTGCGCAGGCCGTCGAGCATGCGCAGCGCGCGCGCGGCCTGGCCCGCGAGCACCGCTTCGCCGAGCTTGAAGACGTCGTAGCGGGCGACGTTGAGCACGGCGCTCTCGATCTGCTCGAAGCCGAGCTCGCCGGCCGGATAGAGCAGCGCCAGCTTCTGGATCTCCTGATGCGCGGCGAGCAGGTTGCCCTCGACGCGATCGGCGAAGAAGGCGAGCGTGCGCTGGCCCTCGCTGCCCGAGGCGACGTGCTGGCCTTGCTGCGACAGACGCGCCGCGATCCATTGCGGCAACGACGCGCGCTCGACCGGATCGACGCGCACCGTGAGCCCGGCGCGATCGAGCGCCGCGAACCACGCACTCGACTGCTGCGAGCGGTCGAGGCGCGGCAGCTGCACGAGCGTGATGACGTCGCGCCCGCCGCCTTCGATCGCCATCTCGCAGTAGCGCTGCAACGCCTCCGAGCCGTCCTTGCCGGGCTTGCCCGACGGGATGCGGATCTCGACCAGCTGGCGGTCGGAGAAGAGGCTGAGCGCCTGCGCGGAGCCGAGCAGGCTGCTCCAGTCGAAGTGCGCGCCGGCGACGGTGTGCACCTGACGCTCGCTGCAGCCGGCCGCGCGCGCCGCGGTCCGGATCGCGTCGCAGGCCTCCTGCGCGAGCAGCGGCTCGTCGCCCCAGACGGTGTAGACAGCGCGCAGGTCCTTCTGGAGATGGCCAGCGAGGCGGTCGGCGGCGAGTTGCATCGAAGCGCTCCGTGCGAGGCTAGAGCAGGCGCACCGACGAGAGCCGGCGCAGCACCTGCGAGACGATGTCGCTCTGCATCGCGCGATAGAGGAACGACTCCTCCTGCTCCTTGGCGAGCGCCGCGCTTTCGGTGTACGTCAGCGAGCGCTTGAGCAGGATCTCGCTGTCGGGAATCAGCTCCTTGCCGCTGCCGGTGCGCAGGCGGAAGTCGAAGCGGTAGCGCAGCTCGAACTCGCGGATCTGGTTCGCCGCCGTCTGCGCGACGACGACCTTCTCGCGCGACTCGCCGAGCGACTGCAGGACGACCTGCGCGTCCTTCAACGCCTCTACAACGCGCGTCGTCGGGCCCGACTCGATGTTCTGCTTGAGCTCGACGACGAGCTGCGAGCGCGGCGGAAAGCCGGTGAGCTGGATGGTGCGGAAGTTGAGCTCGGGCGGCCGTTTCAGCTCGAAGCCGCAGCCGGCGAGCGAGACCGCAGCGCCGAGCACAAGACGTCGCCGCATCAGAC
>DASWOS010000211.1:0-12824 GCA_036398645.1 Dokdonella sp.
CGGCGCCGCGTCCGGCGAACGCGCGAACGTCGCGTTCGCGTCGGCGCGCGCGGCGCGGTTCAGTCCGGCGCCGCGGGCGCCGCCGGCGACGTAGGGCGCGGAAACACCGCGCCGACGCGCAGGCCCGGTCGTTCGCCGCCGGCGCGCGCCGGCCCGATGTCGATCTCGCCGCCGAGCGCCCACACGCGCTCGCGCAGGCCGGCGAGCCCGTTGCCGCGTTGCATCGCCGCGTCGAGCGCGTCGATGCCGACGCCGTCGTCGGCGACCGACCATTCGATCGCGTCGGCGCCGACCTCGCGCAGCGTCACCGTCGCGCGCGTGCATTGCGCGTGGCGGACCGCGTTCGTCAGCGCCTCCTGCGTTAGCCGGTACACGCCGAGCGCGAGCGCGCGCGGCAGCGCCGGTTCGTCATGCGGATAGTCCAGTGAGAACGTCGCGGTCTGGCCGGGCCGCGCGTTCCAGCTGTGCACGAGATCGGCGAGCAGCGTGCCGAGCGGGACCGCGTCCTTCGCGTCGTGCGGCTCGGCCGCGCGCAGCCGCGCGAGCAGGCCGCGGACGTCGAGATGCATGCGCTCGCAGTGCTCGACGAGGCCGTCGACGACGGCGCGCGCGCGCGGCTCGGCGGCGGCCGTGCGGCGCAGCCAGGCGAGGTCCGCGCGCATCGCGGTCAACGTCTGCCCGAATTCGTCGTGCAGCTCGCGCGCGATGCGCAGGCGCTCGTCTTCCTGCGAGCTGACCAGCTTCAGGCTCAGCACGCGCCGCGCCTCCTGCGTGCGCGCGAGCGAGTCGGCGAGATGGTTCAGCGCGCGGCCGATCGTGTCCATCTCCTTGAACGGCAGCGAGGACAGCCGGTGCGAGAAGTCGTTGCGCTCGTAGTGCGCGATCGCGCCGAGGATCGGCTGCAGCGGCGCGAGCGCGCGCTTCAACGTCCAGTAGACCGCGAGCAGCACGCAGAGCGCGTAGCCGGACAGCACGCCGACCATGCCGACGAGGTTGTCGAGCGCCTCGCGCTGCTCGCTGGCCGGCGTCAGCGACAGCGTCGCGGTGAAGCGGCGGCCGTCGTCGCGCAGCAGCGTCCACGGCGTGCCGGGCTCGACGTGGCGCGAGCGCACGCCCGGCGCGACGAACGCGAACGCGCGCTCGAGCGGCGTCGCCGGCGCGTTCGCGGCCGGCGCGACGAGCGCGCGTCCGTCGCCGTCGCGAAGCTCGAGCTGGATGTGGCGCAGGTTGCCCGACGCGTCGATCCGCGCGAGCGTCGCGACGGTCGCCTCGACGCTCTCCGCCGGACCGTTCTCGAGCGCGTACAGCGACTCGAACAGGCGCGCCATCTCGGCGGCGCCGATCTCCTCGCGCTTGACGTCGAACTGCGCGCGCCACAACGCGAGGCTGACGCCGGCGACGAGGATCGCGACCGAGATCGCGGCGATGCGGGCGACGACGTAGCGGGACGTTTCCATCGGGCGGAGTTCGTTTCGTGGCGCTCGGCGCATCATGCGCGAGCGCCTGCGCGTGCACCATCGCGCGCGCTGCGGAGCAGCATTTCCGGCGCGGAATCTTCGGGAGTTTTTCCCGGACCCGTCCCGCTATTCTCGCGGCGCCCGGAACGCCGCCGTAACGCCGCCGTCACGCTCGCGAGCCGCGCGCGGAGTGCATCCGCAACGACGATTCGACGATTCGATTTCAGGAGTGCAGACGCGATGATGTCCCTTGTTCGTGCCGGCCGCGTGCGCCCGCGGCCGATCCCGGCCGCGCTGATGCTGGCCGGCTTGGTGACCGCGAGCGCGGCCGCGCAGACCGATCCGCCGACCGATCCGAACGCGCCGCCGCGCGACGAGAACGTCACGACGCTCGACCTCGTCAGCGTCGTCGGCGTGTCGCCGGTCGCCGGCACCGACATCTCGGCGATGAAGCTGCCGTACAACGTGCAGTCGATCAACGACGACGCGCTGCGCCGCTCGCAGTCGCTCGATCTGACCGACTTCATGAATCGCGGCCTCGCCGGCGTGACGATCAACTCGGCGCAGGACAACCCGCTGCAGCCGGACGTGCAGTTCCGCGGCTTCACCGCGACGCCGCTGCTCGGCGGCTCCGAAGGCGTGTCGGTCTACCTCGACGGCGTGCGCGTCAACGAGGTGTTCGGCGACACCGTCAACTGGGATCTGGTCCCGAGCGAAGCGATCGAGCGCATGAGCCTGATGGCCGGCTCGAATCCGATCTTCGGCCTGAACACGCTCGGCGGCGCGATCTCGATCCAGACCAAGACCGGCTTCGGCGATCCGGGCACGAGCTTCGAGTTCTACGGCGGCTCGTTCGGCCGCACCGACGCGACGTTCGAGACCGGCGGCAGCTCCGGCCAGTGGGGCTGGTACCTGATGGGCAACCGCTTCGACGAGGACGGCTGGCGCGACGAGTCGCCGTCGAACGCGCGCAACTACTACGGCACGCTGTCCTGGCGCGGCGACGCCGCGTCGTTTGACCTGCACCTCGGCCACGCCGACAGCGACCTGACCGGCAACGGCGCCGCGCCGATCGAGGAACTGCGCCGGCGCTACGAGAGCATCTTCACCGCGCCGGACAACACGCAGAGCAAGATGGACCTCGTCAGCGGCCAGGGCAGCATCGACTTCAACGACTCGACGAAGCTCTCGTTCACGGTGTTCCACCGCAAGGTGGACACGCGTTCGTACAACGGCGACACGACCGACGCCGACGAGTGCGAGGACGACGACGACATCCTCTGCGACGACGACGGCGAGCCGATCCTCGACCAGAACGGCAACCCGATCTCCGAGGACTACGACGCGATCAACAACATCAGCCGCCGCAAGCAGACCAGCGACGGCGGCACGCTGCAGCTCTCGTTCGACCAGCCGCTCGGCGGCATGCAGAACCAGCTCGTCGTCGGCGTCGACTACACGAACGGCCGGCTGACCTTCGACTCGATCGTCGAGGCGGCGATGCTGCAGGAGAACCTGCACACGACGTCGGGCTCGGGCATCTTCATCCCGGACGACGCGCTCGCGGTGCGCAGCCGCACGCGCAGCACCGGCCTCTACGCGACCGACACGCTGTCGATCACCGACGCGCTCGCGCTGACGCTGTCCGGGCGCAGCAACCACACGCGTACGTCGATCCGCGACCTGACCGGCGACAACCCGGACCTCGACGGCCGGCACGGCTTCTCGCGCTTCAATCCGGCCGCCGGCATCACGTACCAGTGGACGCCGGCGCTGAACTTCTACGGCGGCTACAGCGAGTCGACGCGCGCACCGACGCCGGTCGAGCTGACCTGCGCCGACGAGGACGCGCCGTGCAAGCTGCCGAACCAGTTCGTCGCTGATCCGCCGCTGAAGCAGGTCGTCGCGAAGACCTGGGAAGGCGGCCTGCGCGGCATCGTCGGCGACCCCGGCCGCGACCATCTAGCCTGGCACGCGGGCCTGTTCCGCACGACGAACAGCGACGACATCCTGTTCCAGGCGACCGGCGGCTCGAGCTCGAACGAAGGCTTCTACGCGAACGTCGGCGACACGCGGCGCCAGGGCCTCGAGGCGAGCCTGAACGGCACGCTGTTCGACAAGCGCCTGCGCTGGTACGCGAACTACACGTACCTCGACGCGACCTACCGGACGAGCTTCTACGAGAACAGCGCGAATCATCCCGACGCGGACGACGACGACCTGATCTTCGTCAAGAAGGGCGACCGCATCCCGAGCCTGCCGAAGAACAGCTTCAAGCTCGGCGCGGACTTCGCGGTCTGGCGCGGCTTGAGCATCGGCGGCGACGTCGTCGCGAACTCCGGCCAGTACTACCGCAGCGACGAATCGAACCAGTTGCCGAAGATCCCCGGCTATGCGGTCGTGAACCTGCGCGCGAGCTATGCGTTCAACGCGCACTTCAGCGTGTTCGGCCGCGTCGACAACGTGTTCGACCGCAAGTACTACACGTTCGGCATCCTCGGCGAGCCCGACGAGGTGTTCCCGCAGTTCGACGACGCGCGCTTCCTGAGCCCGGCCGAGCCGCGCGCGGCGTGGGTCGGCTTCCGCGTCGCGATGTAGGCGCGCCGGCGCGGACGCGCGAGCCGCGTCCGCTCCCGGGCTCGCGAGCGGCCACGACCGCGCATCGGGGCCGGCTTCGGAATGGTGCCGCTTGTCCGATTCGAACGGACGACCTACCGCTTACAAGGCGGTTGCTCTACCGACTGAGCTAAAGCGGCGCCGGGCGCCGCTCCGGCGGCGCAGCTCGCGCGGCCGGAGCGGCCGCGCGCATTCTAGCAATCCCGCCGCGCCGGCCGCGGCTCAGAAGCACTCGATCGGCGCGTCGCGCGCATCGGCCGGTGCCGGCACGCGGCCGCGCCAGGCCGGCACCTCGCCGCGTTGCAGCGCGTAGTCGAGCCAGTAGCTCGGCGTGTCCTCGGTGCGCGCGACCGTCTGCGGCGCGAAGCCGAGCGCGGCGATCTCGGCGCGGCGGCGCTCGGCGTTGCCCGGTTCGCGGAACAGGCCGAGCGAGACCGTGTTCTGCTGGTCGCCGGCGGTGACGACGTAGTAGTCGCGCACGCCCTTGGCCGACAGCGCGCGCGCGGTGCCGAGCGCCTGCTCGCGCGTCGCGACCGCCGGCAGGTAGACCCAGTAGCCGCGCGTCTGCGTCGCGTGCGTCTCGCGCACGCGCACGCGCTTGACCATCGGCGTCAGCGCGTTCGTCGCCGCACGCGCATCGGCCTGGGTCGGATACGGACCGAGCGTGCGGCAGACGTCGTCGGCGAGGTCGGCCTTGCTCTCCGGCGCGGTCGCGAGCTCCGCGTTGGTCGCCGCGTCGCCGCCGTCGCGTTCGGACAGCAGCACGAGCGAGGGCACGTCCGGATCGGTCCGCGGCGGCGGCGCGTTGCGCTTCGGATTCGCGAACAGCAGCCAGCACGCGCCGCCGAGGTTCAGCGCGAGCAGCAGCAGGAACAGGGCGCGGACGAACATCGGAGCACGCCGAAGCAGCCGGAGCGGCCGCGCGATTCTAGCCGGCGTGCGCCGGCGGGTCCGCGGCCCAGCGCGCGAGCCCGTGCAGCACGAGGTCGTGCCGGCGCTCGGCACCGGCGACGAGCGGCACGAGCTCGTCGGCGCCGCCGCCGGAGACCAGCAGCGCCGGCGGTGCGCCGAGGCGCCGCTCGGCCGCGACGCGGAAGCGGTCGATCGCGCCGGAGGCCGCGCACAGCGCGCCGGAGAACACCGCGTCCGCGGTCGACTGCGGCATCTCGCTCCACTGCCCGTCGACGGCGCCGACGCGCGCAGTGCCGCCGAGCACCGCCTCGCGCATCAGCCGCGGCCCGGGCAGGATCAGGCCGCCGAGGTGCGCGCCGTCCGCGGCGAGCGCGTCGAGCGTCAGCGCGGTGCCGACGCCGACGTGCACGAGCGCGCGCGGCGCGTCCGCGTGCAGCGCGACGAGCGCGAGGAAGCGGTCGACGCCGAGGCGCTCCGGCTCGGCGTACGCGTTGCGCACGCCGAGCGCGGCGGCCGGGCTGCGCACGAACTCCGCGCGGACACCGAAGCGCCCGCGCACGTCGTCGCCGAGCTCGCGCTCGCGCGCGGCGGCGACGACGCTCGCGACGAGCACCGCGTCGACCGCGCCGAGTCCGGACCATTCGCGGCCGAGCAGCGGCCCGAGCGCGCGGCCGGCGTGCACGAACGCGCCGCCCGGCTGCAGACGGCCGCCGTCGAGGCGTGCCCACTTGAGCCGCGTGTTGCCGAAGTCGATCAACAGGTTCATCGCGGCGCGCCGGCACGGACGCTGACTTCGCCGCTGTCGAGCGTGCGCTCGCCGTCGTCGAACGCGACGCGCAGCGCGCCGCGCGCGTCGATGCCGCGCGCGACGCCGACGCGCGCGCCGTCGGCGCCGATCACGTCGAGGGTCCGGCCGCGCAGCACGTCGCGCGCGGCATAGCGCTCCGCGAAGCCGGCGAAGCCGTCCGCGTCGAACCGGTCGAACGCGGCGAGCAGCCGCCCGAGCAGCCGCGCGGCGAGCTGGTTCCGCGACGGCGGCGGCTCGGCGAGCGCGGCGAGATCGATCCACGGCTGGTCGATCGCGGCGGCGCTCGACGCGTCGAGACGCACGTTGACGCCGACGCCGACGACCGCGTGGCACGGCCCGAGCGCGTCGCCGCCGAGCTCGACGAGGATGCCGCCGAACTTGCGTCCGCCGGCGACGAGATCGTTCGGCCACTTGAGGCCGACGCCGGCGACGCCGCAGTCCTCGAGCGCCTCGGCCGCGGCGACGCCGGCGACGAGGCTGAGGCCGGCGAGCGCGGCGATGCCGCGATCGAAGCGCTTCAGCAGCGACAGCGCGACGCCGCCGCCGAGCGGCATGCGCCAGCGGCGCCCGCGCCGGCCGCGGCCGGCGGTCTGCAGTTCGGCGAGGCAGGCGAGCCGGTCGCGCGGGCCGGCCGCGGCCGCGCGCAGCAGTTCGCTGTTGGTCGAATCGAGCCGCCAGTGCACGGCCAGCGCGCCGAGCCGCGCGCGCTCGGACGCATCGAGCAGCGCCTCGATGCGCGCCGCGTCGAGCGGCTCGAACGGCGCCTCGAGCCGGTAGCCGCCGCCGCGGCTCGCCGCGATCGCGAGGCCGAGACCGCGCAGCTGCTCGACCTGCTTCCAGACCGCCGCGCGGGTGACGCCGAGCCGCGCGGCGAGCTCGCGGCCGGAGCGCGCGGCGCCGGACGCGAGCTCGGCGAGCAGCGCCGGCGCGCCGGCCGGCACCGGGTGGGGCGTCGTCGCGCGGGCGGGCTGCGGGGACATGCGCCGGAGTCTAGCCGGAACCGCGCCGCACGCGCCGGAGCCCCGTCGGAGTGTCCGCGCGTGTCCGGCCGTGTCCGCTGGACGCGTCCTATAGGAGCACCGGCGTGTAAAACGGCGTATTCCGTCACGAAATGCGCATGGCACGGACCGTGCTGACGCGCAGGGGTCGACTGGAGTCGAGGAGAGGATCGTGCGAGCATTGCAGCTTCCTTGGCCTCGTCGCCGGGAACGCCCCATGAGCAAATCCGTCATCGCCCTGGCGGCCGTGTCGGTCGCCTTCGCCAGCGCGGCCGCGTTCGCGCAGAGCGCGCCGGCGCGCGGCATCGGATTGCTCGCGCTCGGCGCGACCGAGCTGCCGAGCGGGCTCGGCACCGCGGCGCCCGGCGGCGCGCGCAGCAGCCTCGTCGACGTACCGGACAGCGGCGGCGGCAGCCACGGCGCCGTGCGCGCCGCGCCGGCCGTGCCGGAGCCGGCCGCGGCCGCGACGCCGGACGCGCTGCCGCTGAAGCCGCTCGCGGTCGATCCCGCCGCGCCGGCCGCGCCGACGCCGAAGCGACCGAGCTATCGCTGGCAGTCGCTGGTGCCCGGCGCGATCAAGTGAGCGCCGGCGCGCGCGCCGGCCGCGATTCCGCCGCGTCCGCTCTCAAGCGCGCCGGCCGCGCTGCCGCACGCGCGTCGATCGATGCGGCGACGACCTCCGCGCCGCGCGCGCGGACGCCGGCCGCCGCGGTGCGCCGCCGCCGCTGACGATGCGCTCCTGGATCGACCGGCTGCGCGGCGCGTTCGCGCCGCGCGAGCGCTTCGGCGACGCCGAATGGAACGCGCTGCTGGCGCGCTCGGCGCTGTTCGCGCACCTTTCCGCCGACGAGCGCGTCGTGCTGCGCGCGCTCGCGCAGCGCTTCCTCGCGCGAAAGACGTTCAGCGCGGCCGGCGGCCATGCGCTCGACGCGGCGCAGTGCCTCGCGATCGCCGCACTCGCCTGCCTGCCGGTGCTGCACCTCGGCTTCGACTGGCTCGCCGGCTGGCGCGAGATCATCGTCTATCCGGGCGAGTTCCGCGTGCAGCGCGAGCACCACGACGAGCGCAGCGGCGTCGTCACCGAGGGCGAGGACGAGCTGATCGGCGAAGCCTGGGAGCGCGGGCCGCTGATCCTGTCCTGGGCCGACGTCGCGACCGACCTCGAGCAGCCGTTCGACGGCTTCAACGTCGTCGTGCACGAGATCGCGCACAAGCTCGACCTGCTCGACGGCACGCTCGACGGCGTGCCGCGGCTGCCGCCGGACCTGACGCGGCGCGAGTGGATCGCGGCGATGCAGCCGGCCTACGACGCGCTCGTGCGCGCGGTCGAGCGCGGTCGCGACACGCGCATCGACCCGTACGCGGCGGAATCCGTCGACGAATTCTTCGCGGTCGTCAGCGAGCTGCACTTCTCCGATCCGCGGACGCTCGCGCGCGCCGCGCCGGAGGTCGGCCGGCTGCTCGCGCGTTTCTACGGCGCGCGGCCGGCCGCGCGCACGTGAGCCGGCCCGGCGCCGCGGACGCGCACGGCGCCGGCGCGCGCGCCTCGCGCGCTCTCATCGCCTGAGACGCGGCGGCGCATACTGCGTCGACGATGAAGCCGCGCCCCGCTCCCGACGACCCCGCCTCGCTCGACCGCCCACAGCGGATCAAGGGCCGCGGCGCCGCGTCGAACCGCGAGGGTCGCTTCGAAGCGCTCGCGCGCTCGCGCGAGGACGACGGCTGGCACCGCGACGAGGAGCCGGCGCCGCGGCCGCCGACCGAGGTCACCGAGGAGCGCGCGCGCTCGATCATCAGCCGCAACGACTCGCCGGACGTCGGCTTCGACCAGTCGATCAATCCGTACCGCGGCTGCGAGCACGGCTGCGTGTACTGCTACGCGCGGCCGTCGCACTCGTATCTGAACCTTTCGCCGGGCATCGACTTCGAGACGAAGCTGTTCGCGAAGACGAACGCGGCCGAGCGGTTGCGCGAAGAGCTCGCGAAGCCCGGCTACGTCTGCTCGCCGATCAACCTCGGCGCGAACACCGACCCGTACCAGCCGGTCGAGCGCGGCTGGCGCATCACGCGCTCGATCCTCGAGGTACTCGCCGAATGCCGGCATCCGTGCACGATCATCACGAAGAACGCGCTGATCGAGCGCGACCTCGACCTGCTCGTGCCGATGGCGCAGGCGAACCTCGTGCACGCGTTCGTGTCGGTGACCTCGCTCGACAACCGCCTGTCGAGCACGCTCGAGCCGCGCGCGAGCGCGCCGCACCGCCGCCTCGAAGCGGTGCGCCGGCTCAACGAGGCCGGCGTGCCGTGCGGCGTCATGGTCGCGCCGATCATCCCGATGGTCACCGACCGCTGGCTCGAACGCATCGTCGAGCAGGCCGCGGCGGCCGGCGCGACGCACGCGGGCTACACGCTGCTGCGCCTGCCGTACGAGCTGAAGGATCTGTTCCGCGAATGGCTCGATCTCAACGTGCCGGAGCGCGCCGCGCACGTGGTCAGCCTGCTGCGGCAGATGCGCGGCGGGCGCGACAACGATCCGCGCTTCGGCACGCGCATGCGCGGCGAGGGCGAGTTCGCCGAGCTGATTCGGCAGCGCTTCCGCGTCGCCTGCCGCAAGCACGGCCTCGGCCGCGGCCGCGACGTGCGCCTCGACACGGCACGCTTCGCACCGCCGCGCGCACCGTCGCCGCAGGGCGAGCTGTTCGGCTGAGCGGCGCGTTACGCGCGTGCGCCGCGCAGCGTCGTGACCGGCGTCGCGATGCCGAGCCGGCGCGCGAGCAGCGCGTCGAGGCTCGCGCGGCCGGGCCCGGCGATCAGCAGCCAGGCGAAGATCAGGATGTAGACGACCTCGTCGAGCTCGACGAAGTCGTCGACGCCGCCGACGTTCTTGATCACGACGAGCGCGATCGCGACGATCATGTTCACGATCATCGGGATCGCGACCAGCCGCGTCAGCAGCCCGAGCACGATCAGCGCGCCGCCGACGAGCTCGGTGCCGGCCGACAGCGCGGCGCTGAACGCCGGGAACGGCATGCCCCAATCGACGAAGCGCGCGGTGAAGCCGTCGAGGTCGTGCAGCTTGGCCCAGCCGGTCTCGAACCAGAAATAGCCGAACACGACGCGCACGACGAGCGGCGCGAGCCAGTCGACGCGGACGAGCCGACGAAGCACGGATTCGCAGACGCGGGCGATGGCGGACATGCGGTCTCTCCTCGGTCGAATGGCTGCACGTGTGCGCGAGCAGACCGAGCGCACGGCGCGCAGCTTTCGTCGCGTGCACGCGCGTTTTCGCTGCACTGCGGCAACGTTCGCGTGAAAGGAACGCATGCGCATCCGGTTCCTGTACTTGCCGGCCGACGCGCGCGATGATCGGCGCGCCCGAGCATCGCCACGCGGCGGGCTGCAGATCGCAACACCACAATCACGAAGCACACAACGGAGCCAAGCACATGGATACGAACGTTTCGAAGCTGACCGGAATCGCTCTCGCCACGGCGGTCGCGGGCCTGTTCACGCTCGCGACCGCGTCGCCGGCGTTCGCCGCGGACGAGGCGAAGGTCAAGTGCGAGCATTCCTCGGCCTGCAAGGGTCAGGGCGCGTGCAAGCAGGCGTCGAACTCCTGCAAGGGCCAGAACGCGTGCAAGGGCGAAGGCTTCACGATGCAGAAGAGCAAGGCCGACTGCAAGGCGGCGCAGGACGCCGCGAAGAAGTAACGCAGCGGCGCGCGGAGCCGCGGCCCTGCTCACCGCGGGCCGCGGCTTCCCGACGCGCGAGCGCCTCGCGATGGCGAACGACGATCCGCGCCACCCGCCGCTCGGCTACGGCCTCGGCCTGCGCGTCGAGCACTACGACGCGCTGCTCGCCGGCGCGCCGGCGGTCGACTGGCTCGAGGTGCTGAGCGAGAACTACATGATCCCGGGCGGGCGGCCGCTCGACTATCTCGCGCGCTTCCGCGAACGCTGGCCGCTGGTCATGCACGGCGTCTCGCTGTCGATCGGCAGCGCCGATCCGCTCGACCGCGCCTACCTGCGACGGCTGAAGACGCTCGCCGCGTTCGTCGAGCCGGCGTGGATCTCCGATCACCTGTGCTGGACCGGCGTCGACGGCGCGAACCTGCACGACCTGATGCCGCTGCCGTACACCGAGGAAGCGCTCGCGCACGTCGCCGCGCGGGTGCGCGAGGTGCAGGATTTCCTCGGCCGCCGCATCCTGCTCGAGAACGTGTCGAGCTACGTCGCGTTCCACGCTTCGCAGCTGTCCGAAGCGCAGTTCCTCGCCGAGATCGCCGCGCGCGCGGACTGCCTGATCCTGCTCGACGTCAACAACGTCTACGTCAGCAGCCGCAACCACGGCTTCGACGCACGCGCGTACCTCGACGAGATCCCGGTCGAGCGCGTGCAACAGTTCCACCTCGCCGGCCACGAGGACCAGGGCGACCTCGTCGTCGACACGCACGACGCGCCGATCGTCGATCCGGTCTGGCGGCTCTACGCCGACGCGGTGCGCCGCTTCGGCGCGGTGTCGACGATGATCGAGCGCGACGACCGCGTGCCGCCGCTGGCCGAGCTCCTCGCCGAGCTCGACCGCGCGCGCGCGGTCGCCGCGCCGCTGCTGCGCCGGGCCGCATGAGCACGCTCGCCGAGCTGCAGCGCGCGCTGCAGGCGCGCGTGCTGCGCCGATCCGCCGCCGGCGACGCCGCGGTCGCGGCCGTCACGGCGACCGCGGCGGTCGACGCCGAGCGTCGGCTCGGCGTCTACGAGCACGCGTACCGCGCGCGCCTGCTCGAGGTGCTCGGCAACGACTATCCGGGCCTGCGCGCGCTCGCCGGCGCCGATCGGTTCGAACGGCTCGGCCTCGGCTACGTCGAAGCGACGCGCTCGACGCACGCGAACGTGCGCTGGTACGGCGGCGGGCTCGCCGACTACGCGCGCGCGGCCTGGCCCGAGCAGCCCGCGTTCGCCGCGATGGCCGAGCTCGAATGGGCGATCGGCCTCGCGTTCGACGCGCCGCCGGCGCCGGTAGTCGACGCGGCCGCGGTCGCCGCGGTCGCGCCGGATCACTGGCCGCATCTCCGCGTGCGCCTGCAACCGTCGCTGCATCGCCTCGCGCTCGGCTGGAACGTCGGCGAGCTGCGCCGCGCGGTCGATCGCGACGAGCCGCTGCCGGCGCTCGCCGCGACGCAGCCGGTGCGGCCGTGGGCGGTCTGGAGAACCGATCTCGTCGTGCGCCACCGCCGCCTCGACGACGACGAAGCCGCGGCGCTCGCCGCGTTCGCGGACGGCGCGGCGTTCGCCGAGGTCTGCGCCGCGCTGTGCGCGTGGCACGCCGAGAACGCGGTCGCCGCGCGCGCGGCGACGCTGTTCCGCGCCTGGATCGCGGACGGCTGGATCGCCGCGGTCGACGCGGCGCCGCGCTGAGCGCCGGCGCGGCTCAGCGCGGCCAGAAGATCGCGAACAGCAGCGCGCCGATCAGGCCGAACTTCAGCGCGTAGTAGAGCCGCTTGTGCGCCTTGCGCAGGTTCTTCGCGTGCCGGCGCACGCGGTAGAAGTAGCCGAACGCGCGGTTCAGCGCGCCGGTCGCGTCGCCTTCCATGTTCGGCGACGCGGCGGCCGCGACGAGGCGGCGCGCGACGAAGCGGTTCAGCGCGGCGGCCCAGCGGTACTTCATCGGGCGCTCGACGTCGCAGAACAGGATGATGCGGTCGCGGTCCGTCGCGTTCTCGGCGCGGTGAATGTAGGTCTCGTCGAACATCACGCCTTCGCCGTCGCGCCAGCTGTAACGCTCGCCGTCGACCTCGATGTAGCAGCGGTCGTCGCCCGGCGTGACCAGGCCGAGGTGATAGCGCAGCGAGCCCGCGTACGGATCGCGGTGCTTGCGCAGCTCGCTGCCCGGCGGCAGCTCGGCGAACATCGCGGCCTTGACGCTCGGGATCGCGCCGAGCAGCGCGGTCGTGCGCGGGCACAGCACGCGCGCCGACGGATGCGCGTCGTCGTACCACTTCAGGTAGAAGCGCTTCCAGCCGCGCCGGAAGAACGA
>DASWOS010000212.1:0-4542 GCA_036398645.1 Dokdonella sp.
TCGCCGGCAGCATGACCTGGCGGTCGCCGCGGCGGAGCTCGCGCGCGGCAGGATCGAGCCTGAAGTCGCGGAAGTGATACTGCTTGCCCGTCATCCGGCCGCAGGATAGCGCGGCGGCGCGGGCGACGCCGCACGGCGACCGCATCGATGTTTGCTTGCCCGCACCCGCGCAAACCCCGAAAATCGCGCTTTTCGTGCCGGCCGCCGCGGCGGCCGCCCTCCCCTGGTTTCCGGAGTGTTCCCTTGAGCGATCTGGTGCTTTGGCTCGATTCGTTGCGCATGTCCGATCTCGGCAAGGTCGGCGGCAAGAATGCCTCGCTCGGCGAGATGATCGGCAATCTCGCGCAGCTCGGCGTGTCGGTGCCGGGCGGCTTCGCGACGACCGCGCAGGCTTTCCAGGCCTATCTCGAGAAGAGCGGCCTCGCCGCGCGCATCCGCGAGCGGCTGGTCGCGCTCGACGTCGAGGACGTCGACGCGCTGACGCGGGCCGGCACCGAGATCCGCAGCTGGATCGTCGACACGGCGCTGCCGGCCGAACTCGACGCCGCGATCCGCGACGCCTACGCCAAGCTGTGCAAGGACGCGGCCGCCGTCGGGAAGTCCGGCGACGCAGCGCCGGGCGTCGGTTCGCGCGAGCGGGAATACGCGGACGTCGCCGTCGCCGTGCGCTCGTCGGCGACCGCCGAGGACCTGCCCGACGCGTCGTTCGCCGGCCAGCAGGAGACGTTCCTCAACGTCGTCGGCATCGACGACGTGCTGCACAAGGTCAAGGAGGTGTTCGCCTCGCTGTACAACGACCGCGCGATCGCCTACCGCGTGCACCACGGCTTCGAGCACGGCGACGTGTTCCTCTCGGCCGGCGTGCAACTGATGGTGCGCTCCGACGTCGGCGCGTCCGGCGTCGTGTTCACGCTCGACACCGAATCCGGCTTCCGCGACGCGGTGTTCGTGACCGGCAGCTACGGCCTCGGCGAGATGGTCGTCCAGGGCGCGGTCAACCCGGACGAGTTCTACGTGTACAAGCCGACGCTGCGCGCCGGCAAGCCGGCGATCCTGCGCCGCCAGCTCGGCGCGAAGCAGCAGCGCATGGTCTATTCGGACAAGCCCGGCGAGCGCGTGCGCATCGAGGACACGCCGGCCGCCGACCGCGCGAAGTTCTGTCTCGACGACGCCGAGGTGCACGAGCTCGCCAAGCAGGCGCTCGTCATCGAGCAGCACTACGACCGTCCGATGGACATCGAATGGGCCAAGGACGGCGTGACCGGCCGTCTCTACGTCGTGCAGGCGCGGCCGGAGACCGTGAAGTCGCGCGCGCGCGGCACGCAGGTCGAGCGCTTCCAGCTGAAGTCGCGCGGCAAGGTGCTCGCCGAGGGCCGCTCGATCGGCCAGAAGATCGGCAGCGGCAAGGCGCGCGTGATCCGCTCGATCAAGGACATGAATCGCGTCGAGCCCGGCGACGTGCTCGTCGCCGACATGACCGACCCGGACTGGGAGCCGGTCATGAAGCGCGCGGCCGCGATCGTGACGAACCGCGGCGGCCGCACCTGCCACGCGGCGATCATCGCGCGCGAGCTCGGCGTGCCGGCCGTGGTCGGCACCGGCGACGCGCTCGACGCGATTCCCGACGGCACCGACGTGACCGTCTCCTGTGCCGAGGGTGACACCGGCTTCATCTACGAAGGCCTGCTCGACTTCGAGCGCGTCACCGCGGACCTCGGCGCGATGCCGCCGGCGCCGTTGAAGATCATGATGAACGTCGCGAACCCGGAGCGCGCGTTCGACTTCGCGATGCTGCCGCACGCCGGCGTCGGCCTCGCGCGGCTCGAGATGATCATCGCGAGCCACATCGCGGTCCACCCGAAGGCGCTGCTCGAGTACGACCAGCAGGACGCCGAGACGAAGCGCCAGATCGACGCACGCATGGCCGGCTACGCGAGCCCGGTCGATTTCTACGTCGACCGCCTCGCCGAGGGCATCGCGACGATCACCGCCGCGTTCGCGCCGCAGCCGGTCATCGTGCGCCTGTCCGACTTCAAGTCGAACGAGTACGCGAACCTGATCGGCGGCAAGCGCTACGAGCCGCACGAGGAGAACCCGATGATCGGCTTCCGCGGCGCGAGCCGCTACGTCGATCCGAGCTTCGCCGACGCGTTCGCGCTCGAGTGCCGCGCGATGAAGAAGGTCCGCGACACGATGGGCCTGACCAACGCCTGGGTCATGATCCCGTTCGTGCGCACGCTCGGCGAGGCGCGCAAGGTCATCGAGGTGCTGGCCAAGAACGGCCTCGTCCAGGGCGAGAACGGCCTCAAGATCATCATGATGTGCGAGGTGCCGTCGAACGCGCTGATGGCCGAGGAATTCCTCGAGATCTTCGACGGCTACTCGATCGGCTCGAACGACCTGACCCAGCTGACGCTCGGTCTCGACCGCGACTCGTCGATCGTCGCCGGCCTGTTCGACGAGCGCGACCCGGCGGTCAAGAAGATGCTGTCGATGGCGATCCAGACCGCGAAGAAGAAGGGCAAGTACGTCGGCATCTGCGGCCAGGGCCCGAGCGACCATCCGGACCTCGCCGAATGGCTGATGGAGCAAGGCATCGAGTCGGTGTCGCTGAATCCGGACACCGTCGTCGACACCTGGCTCGCGCTGGCGAAGAAGAAGGCGGGCTAGCCGCGGCCGCGCCCGACCCGGCGCCCGCGGCGTTCTCGGACGCCGACGGCGCATGCCGCGCGCGATCGCGTCCCGTCGACGGTCGCGATCGCCGGCCCGGACGCCGCTTCCCTCACGGCGCCGTGCCCGGCGCGCGGTACACGACGCCGTCCTTCATGACGAACACCGGCCGCTGCAGCGCCGTGATCGCGACGCTCGGGTCGCCGTCGAACGCGGCGAGGTCCGCGCGCAGGCCCGGCGCGACGCGGCCGAACGCGTCCGACCGGCGCAGCACCCGCGCGGCGACGTCGGTCGCCGCATGCAGGGCCTGCGCCGGCGTCATGCCGTAGTCGACCATCCAGCGCAGCTCGCGCCAATTCTCGCCGTGCGCGAACACGCCGACGTCGCTGCCGTTGCCGATCGTGACGCCGAGCTTCAGCGCGGTGCGGAATGCGCGCTCGGAATCGCGCATGCGCGGCGTCGGCTCGCCGCCGGGCCGGTAATGCTCGAAATACGCGCCGATCGCGGCGACCGCGGTCAGCGTCGGCTCGTAGCTCGCGCCGTGCTGCTTCAGCAGACGGAACGTCGCCTCGCTCGCGGCGTCGCCGTGCTCGACGCTGTCGACGCCGGCTTCGACCGCCATGCGCGCACCCGCGTCGCTGGTCGCGTGCGCGGCGACCGGGCGGCCGATCTGGTGCGCGGCATCGACGATCGCCTTCATCTCGGCCGCGCTCAGCGCAGGCATCGACTCGCCGTTCGGACCGACGCGGTAGTCCGCGTAGAGCTTGATCCAGTCGGCGCCGCGCGCGGCCTGCTCGCGCACCGCGCGCACGGCTTCGTCGACGCCGGTCACCGGCTGTCCGCCCTGCGGCAGGTCGAGATCGGGCCGAAAGCCGCGCGGACCGGGGCCGTAGCTCGCGCTCGCCACGATCGCGCGCGTCGCGACGAACAGGCGCGGCCCCTGGATCAGGCCCTCGTCGATCGCGCGCTTGACCGAGACGTCGGCGTAGCCGGCGCCCTCGGTGCCGAGGTCGCGCAGCGCCGTGAAGCCGGCCAGCAGCGTCGCGCGCGCGTGCTCGGCCGCTTCGAGCGTGCGGTAGTCCTGCGGCTCCTTCAGCACCTGGTCGTTCCATGCGGCCTCGTCGTACGGGTGCAGGAACAGATGCGAATGTAGGTAGATCAGGCCCGGCGTCAGTGTCGCGCCGGCGAGCTCGATGCGGCGCGCGCCGGCCGGTACGGCGAGCGTGTCGGCACGGCCGACCGCGGCGATCGCGCCGTCGTGCACGAGCACGGCGAGGCCGTGCTCGGCGCGATCGCCCTCGCCGGTCCAGACGCGATCGGGCAGCAGCAGGAAGTCGCCGGCGGGCGGCGCGGCGAGCGAAGGCGCCGCCGCCGCGAGCAGCAGCCACGCGCCAGCCAGCCGGCGCAGCGAAATCGAACGCATCGGCATTCCCCGATCGAGCCAACGCGTCGACGATAGCAAATCCGCACGCGCGGCCCGGCCGCATCGCGCCGTATGCACGGCTTGGATCGGCGATGCGGCCGCCCCGCCCGGCGCGTTCAACCCTGCGGCGGCCGCGCGCATCGCATCGGCGAGGCTCGCGTCGGTGCGACGACACGGGCAAGCTGGCAGCTGTCGGGAAACAGCCTGCGGCGCGATCCACGGATGGATCGCTCGCGAATCGACGGCGCCAGCCGTCGATTCGCAGAGCACGCGCCGCAGCTACGCCGCGACCGTGCGCGTCGAGGAAGCACGGCCTGCCCTTTCCCGACGACCTGCTAGTCCCCGCCACTGCCGCCGAGAGCCACGTCCGATGCCGAAGATCCTGCGACCCCTCCTAGCAACGCTCGTGTTCCTCAGCGCCGCCTGCGCGCCGATCCCGACGCTGCATC
>DASWOS010000213.1:0-10656 GCA_036398645.1 Dokdonella sp.
CTGCGCGAGATCAAGGCCGACCGCGACGCGCGCAGGAAGCACGACGAGACGTTCGCCGCCGGCGATCCGACGCGCGCGCCGCTGCCGTTCTATCTCGGCGACCAGGTCCGCGTGCGCGGCACCTCGCTGTCGCCGAGCGGACGCTGGCTCGTCGTCGTGACCGTGCCGGCGAAGTACGACGCCGGCCGGCGCGGCAAGCTGCAGCATTTCGTGACCGAGTCCGGCTACGAGGAGCAGCAGGACGAGCGCACGCGCGTCGGCCGCAACGATCCGCCGCCGCAGTCGCTGCTGCTGCTCGACCTCGCCCGCCACGAGCAGCACGCGCTCGCGCTCGACGCGCTGCCCGGCATCCACGACGACCCGCTGCGCGCGATCCGCGACGAGAACGCGACGCGCCGGCACGAGCTCGGTCTCGACGCGAAGCCGGCCGACGGCGATGCCGCCGGCGGCGCGCACGACGCACCCAAGCACGACGCGGACGAATCCGCGGCGAAGATGCGCGCGGTGACGATCCTCGCCGGCCGCGACGACGACGCCGGCGGCGGCGGCATCGCCTGGAGCGAGGACGGCCAGGCGCTCGCGATCCAGCTCCGCGCGAACGACAACAAGGACCGCTGGATCGCGACCGTCGATCTCGACGCGCACGCGCTGACGAGCCAGCACCGGCTGACCGACCCGGCCTGGATCAACTGGAACTTCAACGAGTTCGGCTGGGAGAAGGACGGCCGCACGCTCTGGTACGTCTCCGAGGAGAGCGGCTACGCGCAGCTCTACGCGAAGAAGCCCGGCGCGAAAGCGGTCGCGCTGACGGACGGAGCGTTCGAGGTGTCCGCGCCCGCGCTGTCGCCGGACGGCCGCTGGTTCTACCTGCGCGCGAACGCCGAGGCGCCGTACGCGTACGACGTTTACCGCGTCGCGACGGCCGGCGGACGCCTCGAGCGCGTCACGCACGACCGCGGCATGCAGGCGTTCGCGCCGTCGCCGGACGGCCGCCGGCTGCTCGTGCTGCACTCGAGCCCGTACCTGCCGCCGCAGCTCGCGGTCGTCGACGCGGAACCCGGCGCGACGCCGCGCGAGCTGACCGACACGCGCACGAGCGCGTACAAGGCGCTGGCCTGGCCGGAGCTCAAGATCGTCGAGGTGCCGTCCTCGCACACGAAGCAGCCGATCTACGCGAAGCTCTACGAGCCGAAGGACTTCGATCCGTCGCGGAAGTACCCGGCCGTGCTGTTCGTGCACGGCGCCGGCTACCTGCAGAACGTGCACCTCGGCTATCCGGAGCACTACTTCCGCGAGCAGATGTTCAACGACCTGCTGACCGAGCACGGCTACGTCGTGCTCGACATGGATTATCGCGCGAGCGAAGGCTACGGCCGCGCCTGGCGCACGGCGATCTATCGCGACATGGGCCATCCGGAGCTCGAGGACCTCGTCGACGGCGCGCACTGGCTCGAGCGGAACGCGAGCGTCGACCCGAAGCGCGTCGGCATCTACGGCGGCTCCTACGGCGGCTTCATGACGCTGGTCGCGATGTTCCGCGCGGCCGACGTGTTCGCCGCCGGCGCCGCGCTGCGTCCGGTCACCGATTGGACGGAGTACAACCACGGCTACACGGCGAACATCCTGAACGATCCGCAGATCGACCCGATCGCGTACGAGCGCTCCTCGCCGATCGAGTTCGCCGACGGCCTCAAGGGCGCGCTGCTGATCTGCCACGGCCTCGTCGACGACAACGTGCTCGTCGAGGACTCGGTGCGGCTCTACCAGAAGCTGATCGAGCTGCACAAGGACGACTTCCAAATGTCCCTGTATCCGATGGAGCGGCACGGCTTCGAGCACGCCGACTCGTGGCTCGACGAGTACAAGCGCATCTACAAGCTGTTCGAGGCGAACCTGAAGCAGGGCCGCGACGGTCGCCCGTGAAACGACGAAGGCCGGTCGTCACCGACCGGCCTTCGGAGCGAACTTCGAGCGCACCGGTTACTTGTCGGCGCGGCTGATCGTGAAGCCGCCGACGCTGACGCCGATGTCGACGCCCTCGCCGGCGCCGGCCAGCGCGAGCGACACGGTGCCTTTGGTCAGCACCTGCGCGGTGCCGGCCTTGACCGCGCCGATGCTCGCGTCGCCCTGCGCGTAGGTGCCGAGCACGTCCTCGATGCGGTGCACGTCGGTGAAGCGGCCGGTGCCGTCGTCGATGTGCGCCTTGCCGACGGTTAGGCCGCCGCCCTTCGCCTCGATCTTCACGCGCATCGACTTGCCGTTCTCGCACGTCACGACGCCGTGGCCCTCGGCGTGCTTGTAGATCACCGACCAACCGGTCAGCGAGAACTTCAGCTTGCAGTCGAGGTTCGCCTCGGCGGCGCGCGCCGACTGCGGCGCGGCGGACAGCGCCGCCAGCGCGGCGGCGACGCCCAGTGCCTGCAGATATTGCGTCTTCATCGTCAACACTCCTCTGTGAGTCCGGTCCGAATCGCGGGGGACAGTCTTGTCGAGGAAAGCTGAACGGATCGGGACTTCGCGCGGCGTCACGCGCGCGGCGCGGTCGGCGGCGCGACGCGCAGCAGCGCGCGCCAGCGCTCGAGCTTGACCGCGCGCGGGATCGACGCGTTGGCCGGGCTCGTCGACGGCAGCGCGAGGATCTCGAGCCGGGCGAGACGCTCCGCGTCGATCGCCGGAGCGATGCGTCGCGCGAACACCTGATGCGCCTTCGCGCCGTTCAGCGCGATCGCGGCGATGCCCGGATGCGCGCACAGCAGCGACGGAACGTCGTTCGGCACCTCGCTCGCGGCGACGATGGCGCTGTCGAGGCTGCCCGGACGCTCGCAGCGCTCGAGCACGTCCCAGATGCCGATGCCGGCCGCGTGCAGCCGCGCGATGCGTTCGGAGTACGGCAGCTCCGGGCCGGCCGCGTACAGCTCGCCCATGAACGGCCAGAACAGGTTGTGCGGGTGCGCGTACGACTGCTGCATCGCGAGCGAACGCAGGCTCGGCGCGGTGCCGAGCAACAGCAGCCGACAGCCGGCACCGACCTGCGGCGGGAAGCTCGCGACGAGCGCGCGCGCGGCGGTCGGCTCCGCGCGCGCGCGGCGCGGCCGCGCGCCGGCCGCGCCGCGACGCTCCTCGTCCGGCGCGGCCAAGCTACGCCTTCGCCTTCAGCGCGGCGAGGTCGGCGAGCACCTGCTTCGAGTTCTCCTTCGGATCGACGTCCTGGTAGCGCTTGGCGACCTGCCCCTGCGGGTCGATCAGGAACGTCTCGCGCCGCGCGTAGCTGACGCCGGCCTTCGAGGTCAGCACGCCGTAGCGCTTCGCCACGGCCTGGTCCGCGTCGGACAGCAACCGGAACGGCACGTGGTACTTCGCGGCGAACTCCGCGTGCGACTTCACGTCGTCGAGGCTGACGCCGAACACGTCGGCGCCGGCCTTGCGCAGCGCGACGATGTCGTCGCGGAACGTGCAGACCTCGGTCGTGCAGCCCGGCGTGAAGTCCTTCGGATAGAAGTACAGGACGATCCATTTGCCGCGCTCGCCGGCGAGCGTGTGCCAGTCGCCGTTCTGGTCCTGCAGGCGGAAGTCCGGCGCGGCCTGGCCGACCGCCGGTCCCGCGGCCGCCTCGGCCGCGGCGAACGCCGGCGCCGCGAGCGCGAGCAGCGCCAGCGCGAGTATCGAAAGCATGCGTCTCATGGTCGATCTCCGTTAAGCTCGATCCGGCCGCACCGCGCGAACCGGGACGGCGGCAGTGTAGCTGCGCGCCGCGGCGACAGACCGGCGCGCGGCGCGAAAACGTTCATGCGCGGCGCGGCGCGCCGGCATCGCGACGCGGCGAGGCGGACATGGTATTGAAGCACCTGTATCACGCGCGCGGCAGCGACGGTCTCGACTACGAGGTGCACGTCTACGTCGAGCCGGCGAGCCACGAGAACGCGCACATCGAGCGCGTCGTGAAGCTCTGCCTCGCCGACGGCCGCGACCTGCGCGTGCTCGCGAAGCGGCACTACGCGATCGTCGACAGCGACGTCACGCTCGAGGCGAGCGACCCGGAAGCGATCTGACCGCGGCGCGCAACCGCGTGACGCGGCGCGCCGGCGCGCCGCGAACCGTGCCGCTCGGCTACCGCTTCGCGAGCGGCGGGAACTTCGTCGCGTCGAAGCCGCCGACCTCGAACACGAGCGTACGCGGCGGCTTGCCGATCTCGGTCACGTCGATCGCGATCTTCTGCACGCCGGCGAGCTTGGCGAGGAAGCGTTTGTCGTCGCGGATGAACACGGCCGGCTCGCCGGTCGGCGGCGCATAGGCCTTCATGCGCAGCGGCTCGTCGTCGAAGCGCACGTTCAGCGTGCAGTCGCCGCCGCACTGGAAGCCCTTGCCGCTGCCGAACAGGTACACGCTCTGCCCCCACGCCGAATGGCGGCGAAGCACGAGGCGCACGCGCTTCTCGGCCGCGGCGTCGCTGCTGTAGATCGACGCGGTGCTCTGGTCGCCGCCGGACTCCTTGCCGGTCTGGTAGCTCCACAGCCGCTCGAGGCGCCGCCGCGTCACGATCGCGTTCGCCTTCGCGGTCGCGTCGGCGAGCGTCTCCTGCACCTCGTTCGCCGCCGCGGAACGGGGATATTTCGCGACGATCTCCTGCCCGATCGGCGCGGCGAGCTCCCACGACTGCTCCTGCTGCAGCTTGCGGTACAGCTCGAGCGACTTCGCGAGCTGCGGATCGACGGCCGGCGCGGCCGGCTGCGACGGCACTGGCGCAGGCGACGGCGTCGGCGAGCACGCGGCGACGAGCGCGGCGAGCAACGAAGGGACGACTCGGGTTCGCATGCGCATCGGCTCGCTCCTGCGGGGCTTGGATCGTGACGCGCCGAATGGTAGCCGCATGCGCGGCCGAAGCGTTCGCGCGCGGCGTCGAGGCTCAGCTCACGGCAACTCCGCACCGGCGCATCGCCGGCCTTTCAGAGCCGGCGGCACGGATCGCGGCCGAGGTTGCGTTCGTAGGTCGAGACGCGGTCGTCGCGCTCGCGCCCGCTGCGGCCGACCGACTCGGCCGCGCGGCGGCACGCCTCCGCGCGCGGCAGCGCGATCGCCGAGACCGGCGCCGAAGCGGCGCCGCGGCGGCCGTCGCGGCCGAGCGCGATCGTGCGCGGGCAGGCCGAATGACGGTAGAACACCTCGCCGTTCGCGGCGCGGCATTCGTAGGAGACCGGCTCGGCGTCGCGACCGCGCCGAGACGCGCCGTGAATG
Organism: Dokdonella sp.; assembly: GCA_036398645.1. Taxonomy (GTDB): domain Bacteria; phylum Pseudomonadota; class Gammaproteobacteria; order Xanthomonadales; family Rhodanobacteraceae; genus Dokdonella_A. The sequence goes on from DASWOS010000213.1 coordinate 5,233, forward strand.
CGGCGCGTCGCGGACTCGTGCCGCGCCGCCGGCGCGCGCCGCTCGGACGCGATCGCCCGCGCGGACGCGACCGCGTAGCGCGGCGACGGCGCCGGCGGCGGTGACGGCGCGATCGCGATGCGCGTCTCGCGCCGCGCGTCCGCGCAGGCGCGATCCTGATACGCGACGCGGCCGTCGCCGCTCTCGCACTTGTAGACCGGTGCGTCCGCGCCGCGCGCGCCGGCTGCCGCGAGCGCGAGCAGCAGCACGCCGCCGCCGAATACGTCCCTCACCACCGAACCGCCGCGCATCGCCGCTCTCCGCATCGAACCGGCGGCCATCGTCGCAGCCGGCCGCGCGGTCGCGCGACGGTATTCGTGCGCGGCGTGCCGTACGAAATCGCCGCACGCGCGCGTCCGCGGCGTCCGCATGCGACCGCCGCGGGCGCCGGGTAGCATCCGCGCATGCCCGAGCGTTCCGACCGCGTGCGCAAGATCGTCCACGTCGACATGGACGCGTTCTACGCGTCGGTCGAGCAGCGCGACGACGCGGCGCTGCGCGGCCGCCCCGTCGTCGTCGCCTGGCGCGGCGCGCGCTCGGTCGTCTGCGCGGCGAGCTACGAGGCGCGCCGCTACGGCGTGCGCTCGGCGATGCCGGCCGCGCGCGCCGAGCGGCTGTGCCCGGACGCGGTGTTCGTGCCGCCGGACTTCGCGCGCTACCGCGCGGTCTCGCGCCAGGTGCGCGCGATCCTGCTGCGCCACACCGACCTCGTCGAGCCGCTGTCGCTCGACGAGGCCTATCTCGACGTGACCGCGCCGAAGTCCGGACCGGCCTCGGCGACCGCGATCGCGAAGCGGATTCGCGCCGAGATCCGCGAGGAGACCGCGCTGACCGCGTCGGCCGGCGTCGCGCCGAACAAGTTCCTCGCGAAGATCGCCTCGGACTGGCGCAAGCCCGACGGCCTGTTCGTGATCCGGCCCGGCGAGGTCGACGCGTTCCTCGCGCCGCTGCCGGTCGCGCGGCTGCCCGGCGTCGGCCGCGTCACCGACGACAAGCTCGCCGCGCTCGGCGTGCGCACGATCGGCGAGCTGCGCGGCGTCGACGTGCACGCGCTGGAGACGCGCTTCGGGCGCTGGGGCCGCCGGCTCGCCGAGCTCGCCCACGGCGTCGACCGCGGCGCGGTCACGCCGGATCGGCCGACGCGCTCGATCTCGGCCGAGGACACGTTCGGCGACGACCGTCCGCTCGAGGCGACCGAGCCCGCGATCCGCGACCTCGCCGCGAAGGTCTGGAGCGCGGCCGCGCGCACGCCGCGGGTCGGACGCACGGTCGTGCTGAAGCTGAAGACGAAGGACTTCCGCCTGCTGACGCGCAGCCACACACCGCCGGCACCGCCGCGCTCGGCCGAGGCGCTGGCCGCGATCGCGCTCGGCCTGCGCGAGCACGTCGGCCTGCCGGCCGCGACCTTGTACCGGCTCGTCGGCGTCGGCCTCGCGAACTTCTTCGACGTGGACGAAGCGCCGCTGCAGCCGCGCCTGTTCGGCGAATGAGGCGGCGGCCGGCGCCGCGCGTCAGGCGTACTGCGCCTGCGGCCGCTCGCCGGGCGCCGACGCGCGCAGCATCTCGCGGTAGTGCGACTTCAGGCGCACGAACTGCTTCGCCGCGTAGTAGATCTGCTGGATCTCCTCCGACGACAGCATGCGCACGCAGCGCGCCGGATTGCCGAGCCAGAGCTCGCCCTCGCCGACGATCTTGCCGTGCGTGACGACCGCGCCGGCGCCGACGATGCCGTGCTTCTTGACCAGCACGCCGTCGAGGATCGTCGCGTTGATGCCGATCAGGCAGGCCTGCTGCACGCTGCAGCCGTGCAGCACGGCGCCGTGGCCGATCGTGACGTCGTCGCCGATCGTCAGCGCGAAGCCGCCGAGCGTGTACTGCGCGTCGTGCGTCACGTGCAGCTGCGCGCCGTCCTGGACGTTCGTGCGCGCGCCGATGCGGATCGCGTGCGCGTCGCCGCGCACGATCGCGCCGGGCCAGATCGAAGCGTCGTCCGCGATCGAGACCTGGCCGATGACCTGCGCCGCCGGATCGACGTACGCGAGCGGCGACACGGCCGGCGTGAAGCCCTGAAAAGTGCGGATGTTGCTCATGGACGGACCTCTGCGATCGGTAGCCCGCGCAGAGTGGCCGCAGCCGACGTGCGACCGACAGCTGACGGTTTTTACAGGGCCGATCCGCCGCCGCGTCGACGACTCGTTCACGTGTGCCGCCCTAGCGTCGACGCCGGCGTCCGCCGGCCGTGAAGCGCGCGATTCTCCCCCTGTGTGCGCTGGTGCATCGCGCTTCCGGCCGTGCGCGACGTCGTCCGCATCGCAGCCGGGCATGACGCGCGGCGTCCGCCTGAGCGATGATTCGCGCTTCCGATACGACCCCCGGGAAGCCGCCGATGAAGCCGACGATCCTCGCCGCCGCCTGCGCGCTCGCGCTGCCGTTCGTGGCGCACGCCGACACGACGGACTGGCCGAGCTACAACCGCACGCCGACTTCGGAACGCTACGTCGCGCTCGACGCGATCGACACGAAGAACGTGAAGGACCTCGCCGTCCTCTGCGAATACGACACCGGTCAGCAGACGAGCTTCCAGAGCGGCCTGCTGCAAGTCGACGGCCTGCTGTTCGGAACGACCGAGCAGGACACGTTCGCGATCGATCCGAACACCTGCAAGGAGAGCTGGCGCGCGCACGAGGTGTTCGAGCCCGGCGCGCTGAAGGTCAACCGCGGCCTCGCCTATCTCGACGGCCGCGTGTTCCGCGGCAGCACCGACGGCCGCGTGCTCGCCTACGAGGCGAAGACCGGCCGCCGCCTATGGGCGGCGACGATCGCCGACGCGGCGAAGGGCGAGTCGGTGCCGGCCGCGCCGATCGCGTGGAACGGCCTCGTCTTCGTCGGCAACGCCGGCGGCGACAACAAGGGCGTCAAGGGCCGCATGTACGCGCTCGACGCCGCCGACGGCCACGTCGTCTGGGAGTTCTACCTCGTGCCGAAGGAGGGTGGCGACTTCGCGCGCGGTCCGGCCGCAACGCCGGCGCCCGAAGACCCGGCCGCGAGCTGGAACAACGCGTCCGGCTTCCCGATCACCGGCGGCGCGACGTGGACCTCGTACACGCTCGATCCGAGCAGCGGCCTGCTCTACGTGCCGGTCGGCAATCCGGCGCCGGACTTCGTCGCCGCGTACCGCGGCGGCGACAATCTCTACACCGGCTCGATCCTCGTGCTCGACGCGAAGACCGGCGCGTACCGGCGCCACTTCCAGCTCGTCACGCGCGACGTCCACGACTGGGACGTCTCCGCGGCGCCGGCGCTGTTCAAGAGCAAGGAAGGCCGCAGCCTGATGGCGGCGACGCCGAAGGACGGCCGCCTGTACGTGTTCGACCTCGCCGACGGCAAGCTGCTCTACCGCAAGCCGATGACGCGCACGTTCGGCGGCGACGATCCGATCACCGCGAACGGCACGCGGTTCTGCCCCGGCACGCAGGGCGGCGCGGAATGGAACGGCCCGGCTTACGACCCGGCGCACAACCTGATCTTCACCGGCGAGGTCGACTGGTGCGTGACCGTGCACGCCGACGCGGGCGCGAAGGACGCGCTCGCGAGCGCGCCGCCCGGCAAACCGTGGAGCGGGTCGCCGGACGGCTTCGGCCAGCTCGACGACGTGTCGAAATGGGCCGGCTGGATCACCGCGAGCGACGCGGACTCCGGCCGCCGGCGCTGGCAGTTCAAGGCGCCGGCGCCGCTGCTCGGCGGCGTCACGCCGACCGCCGGCGGCGTGCTGTTCTTCGGCGACGTCGCCGGCCATTTCTATGCGTTCGACGCCGCGAGCGGCAAGCAGCTCTGGTCGCACGACCTCGGCGGCGCGATCGGCGGCGGCGTCATCAGCTACGACGCCGGTGCGGGCCAGCGCATCGCGGTCGCGGCCGGCATGACCTCGCCGGTGTGGCCGACCGCGAAGATCGACGCGAAGGTCGTCGTGCTCGGCCTTCCCGCCGCCGCGGCCGGCGCCGACGCCGAGACGAAGTAGCGCGCTACGCCGACGCCGGCCGCGCGCGCCGTTCGAGCCACCACAGCGCGACGGCGCTCGCGAGCCAGCCGAGGAAGAACGGCCAGCGCGGCAGCGGCACCGCACGCGTCGCCGGCGGCGGCGCCTCGGCGGCGGCGCCGACCAGCGCCCGCGTCGCGCGCGCGTCGTCGGCGGCCGCGAGCGCGCGCTCGGCATCGGCCGCGCGCACGAAGAACGGCCAGCGCGTCGCGCCGCGCACGAGTGCGTGCCAGCCGCCCGCGGTCGGCCAGTAGGCCGCGCACGGCGGCGCCGCGGACGCGTCGACGACGAGCGCGGTGCGCGCGCCGTCGGCGTCCTCGACGCCGTCGCCCGGCGCGACGCGGCAGGCGACCGCGCGCTCGCCGACGCGCGCGCGGCGCGGCAGTTCCGGCGGCGCGTCGCCTCGCGCGCGCGCGAGCGTGCCGAGCGCGTCGCTCCAGAGCGTGCCGAAGCGCGTGCGCGCGCCGGCGAGCGCGAGCCGGTAGCTGTCGGCGAGCCACCACAGGCCGACGCGGCCGGCACCGACGGCGCGCCACAGCGCGAGCGGCGTGCCGTCGTCGGCGCGCAGCAGCGGCGCCGCGTCGCGCGCATCGACCTCGATCGCCGCGCGCGCGAACGCCGGCGCGGACGCGTCGAGGCCGAGCGTCTGCGTCAGCGCGACCGGCGCCGGCACGGCGGCGCGCACGTCGAAGCCGAGCGCGCTCCAGTCCGCGGCGACCGCCGGCGCCGGCGGCGCGGTCGCGCGCAGCAGCAGGCCGAGGCCGTCGCCGACCGCGGCGAGCAGCGCGGCCTTGCGCCCGGCATCGAGCGCGGCCCAGGCGCGCTCGTCGACGATCGCGACGTCGGCCGCGCGCAGCGCGTCGGCGTCGAGCGGCTCGGCGCCGTCGACCAGCGCGGCGCGGTCGCTGAGTCCGATGCGCTCGTCGAGCGCGAGGCCGGCGTCGACGGCCCAGCGGCGCAGGTACTTGAGCTCGGGGTCCGGCGCGCCGGCGAGCAGCACGAGCTTCAGCGCAGCGCCGGGCTGCACGACCAGCGGCACCGCGACCTCGTCGATGCGGCGACGCTCGCGATCGAGCACGCGCAGCGCGAACAGCGCGCGCCCGGCGCCTTTCGCCGGCGCGTCGAGCGCGAAGCGGCCGTTCGCGTCGAGGTCCGCGCCGCCGGCGACCGCGCCGGCCGGATCGACGAGTTCGGCGCGGCCGCCGGCGGCGCCTTCGGCACGGCCGGCGACGCGCCAGGAACGGCCGGCGCGCACCGAATCCGGCGCATCGAGCTCGACGACGCCGCGCGGCAGCGGCGCCGCGTCGAACGCGGCGACGAGGCCGCGCGCGGCGTCGCGGTCGCGCGCG
>DASWOS010000214.1:0-3203 GCA_036398645.1 Dokdonella sp.
GGCCTTGCCGTTCGCGAGCACGATCGGGCGCTGCAGCAGGCGCGGATGCTCGTGCATCGCGACGACGAGCTGCGCGCGCGTCAGCGCCGGGTCGTCGAGCTTCAGCTCGGCGTACTCGGGCTCCTCGCGGCGCATCAACGCGCGCGGCGGCAGATCGAGCTTGCCGAGCATGCGCTCGATCTCGGCGACCGTCGGCGGTTCGGCGAGATAGTCGACGATGCGCGGCTCGATGCCGCGCGCGCGCAGCAGCTCGAGCGTCGCGCGCGACTTCGAGCAGCGCGTGTTGTGCAGGATCACGACGTCGCTCATCGGGCGCGCGCCCGCAACGCGGCGCGGACGGCGCCGCTCACGCGGCCGTCCGCGTCGCCGTGAGCTCGCGCGCGACGATCGCGCGCTCGGCTTCCGCGCGATGCGCGTAGCCGCCGAGGCCGGCGCCGGTTCCGGGCGCGAGCACCTCGTACCACTGCGCCGTCACGTCGCCGTGCTCGCCGAACGCGCGTACGCGTTCGATGCGATAGCCGAACAGCTCCGTGACGACGTCGCGTCGATGGCGCATGGGGATCCTCCTTGGATAACGAATGGCGCGCAGCATAGCGGCCGCGCATGTGGAAGCGGTTAACGCCGCGTTGCGCTCCCGTGGCGCATTAATCCGTCGTTGCAGTGCGATGTGCTCGTCGGCTCGGCGCCGCGCGAATGCCGCTGCGGTTCTGCGGAGCGGGGCGCTCGAAGCGGAGCCGTGCGCCGGAACAGCCGACACGTTCCTGCGTCCTCCTGCCTCGCGCGCATGAGCGTGCGATCGACGGGGCGGCTCTGCCGGGGTGAACGCGATGCTGCGCATGCGCCGATCGTCGCCGACACCGCCGCGACGACGCCGGACGCTGGTGCGGAACCGCAGCGCTGCTAGCATACGCGCCGTTCTCCGCCGCACGGACCGATCGACTCCATGGTGCTCTCGACCGCTGAGGCGAGCGATCGTCGCGCGTTCCGGCTGCTGATGCTCGTCGCGCTCGTCGTGCTCGGCGCCGGCATCGGCCTGCGCGACCCGTGGCCCTCCGACGAACCGCGCTTCGCGCTCGTCGCGAAGCAGATGGTCGAATCCGGCGACTGGCTGTTTCCGCATCGCGGCCGCGAGCTGTACTCGGACAAGCCGCCGGTCATGTTCTGGCTGCAGGCCGGCGCCTACGAGCTCGTGCGTAGCTGGCGCGTCGCGTTCCTGCTGCCGTCGCTGCTCGCCGGGCTGCTGACGCTCGCGCTGACCTACGACCTCGGCCGGCGCCTGTGGAGCCGCCGTGCCGGCGTCTGTGCGGCCGCCGCGGTGCTGTTCGCGTTCCAGTTCATGTATCAGGTCAAGCGCGCGCAGATCGATCCGGTCGTCATGGGCTGGATCACGCTCGCGAACTGGGGCCTGCTGCGCCACTTCCTGCGCGGACCGGACTGGCGCGCGTACTGGCTCGGCTGCTTCGCCGCCGGCGTCGGCGTCGTCACCAAGGGCGTCGGCGTGCTCGCGCTGTTGATGTTCGCGCCGTACCTGTTCGCGCGCCTGCGCGGCTGGGAAGGGGTGACGCGGACCGAGTGTTCGGGCCTGCGCTGGCTCGGCGGTCTCGCCGCGTTCCTCGCGCCGGTGCTCGCCTGGGGCGTCGCGGTGCTCGCCGTCGCGCACGCGCGCGCTGCGCCGGAGTACGCCGCCTACGTCGACGATCTGTTCTTCCGTCAGACCGCCGGCCGCTACGCAGGGTCCTGGTCGCATCCGCAGCCGCCGTGGTACTACCTGCCGATCGTGCTGTTCAACTGGTTTCCGCTGTCGCTCGCCTACGTCGGCGCGGTGCCGCGCTGGCGGCGCGATCTCGCCGCGGGCGAGCCGCGCGTGATGCTGCCGCTGGTCTGGTCGCTGCTCGCGATCGCGTTCTTCAGCATTCCGGTCGGCAAGCGCGACGTCTATCTGATGCCGGTGCTGCCGATGGTCGCGCTCGCGACGGCGCCGCACCTCGAGGCGATCGCGGCCGCGCGCTGGCTGCGTCGCGCCGCGTTCGCGCTCGCGCTCGGCGGCGGCGTCGCGATCCTCGGTGTCGGGCTGTGGGCGATGCTCGCGCATCCGGCCGCGTTCGACGACTTCCTGAAGCGCCGCGAGCTCGAGGATCTCGGCCACGCGGTCGGCGGCATGGTGCTCGCGATCGGCGCCGCGTTCGTCGCCGCCGCGGCCTGGTTCCGCGTGCGCCGCGGCGTGCACGCGCTGCTCGCCGGCATCGCCGCGCTGTGGCTGATCTGGAGCTTCTGGTCGTATCCGCTGCTGAACGATTCGAGCTCGGCCGCCGGCGTCATGCGCCGCGCGCGCGCGCTGGCCGGCGCGGACGTCGAGATCGGGCTCGTCGCGTGGAAGGAGCAGAACCTGCTGATGGCGATCGGACCGGTGCGCGACTTCGGCTTCCTCGCGCCGATCGACCGCCAGTACGCCGAGGCGGTCGCGTGGATGGCCGAGGCGCCGGCGCGGCGCCGCGTGTTCATCCTCGACCTCGCGATGGGCGCTTGCGTCGACACCGCGAAGGCGGTCCGCGTCGGCCGCGCGAACCGGCGCGAATGGTGGCTGTTCGGTGCCGACGCGGTCGTGCCGGGCTGCGTGCCGACGCCGCCGGCCGACGCCGACGACGCGGCCGATCCGTAGCCGCTTCGTCGCCCGCCGCTACGGCGCGCGCTCCAGCGGCACCAGCTCGACGAGCCGTCGGCGCATGCGGCGGTAGAGCTTGCGCGTGTTCCACGCGTTCAGGCGCCGGCTCATCGACGAGCGCGGGATCACGTGCTTCTCGCCGAAGCCGTCGATCATGACGAAGCGCGGGCCGCCGCGCGAATCGGTGCCGTAGACGAGGTTCCACGCGTGCATGTCGCCGACGATGACGTCGCAGGCGAGCAGGCCGTCGACGAACGCGTCGAGCGCGCGGTCGATCCACGGCGCGAAGCCGCCGTTGCGCGCGTAGACCGCGGCGAGCGTCGGCGCGAGCGCGCCGTCGTCGCCGCGCACGGCCTCGCTGACGAGGCCGAGGCCGAGATCGGTCTCGACGAGCCCGATCATGCGCGCGATCGGCGGGTCGCCGCGGCCCGCGTTCGCGCGTGCGGCGATGTACTCCTTGAGCTCGCGCACGTAGACGACGTACTGCCGCGCGCGCGCGCGGCGCTTGTACCAGGGCGCCTGCGGACCGAGGCGCCGCTCG
>DASWOS010000215.1:0-14372 GCA_036398645.1 Dokdonella sp.
CTGATCGGCTACGGCGCGACCGCGGTCTATCCGTATCTCTCGTACCAGACGCTCTACGACATGAACCGTCGCGGCGAGCTCAGAGGCCGCGAGGGCGAGGCGCCGTCGGAGATCGGCCGCAGCTACCGGCGCGGCATCCGCAAGGGGCTGCTGAAGATTCTGTCGAAGATGGGCATCTCGACGATCGCCGGCTACCGCGGCGCGCAGCTGTTCGAGATCGTCGGGCTCGACCGCGAGGTCGTCGACTTGTGCTTCCCCGGCACGCCGTCGCGGATCGGCGGCGCCGGCTTCGCCGACATCGAGGCCGAGTACCACGCGCAGCTCGCCGTCTCGCGCGACCCGAACTACGCGCTGCCGCCGGGAGGCCTGCTCAAGGCGATGCCGGACGGCGAGTTCCACATGTACAACCCGGCCGTGATCGGCGCGTTGCAGGCGGCCGTGCGCAGCGGCGACGCGGCGCTGTACCGGCGCTATCGCGACGCGGTGAACGCGCGCGCGCCCTCGGCGCTGCGCGACCTGCTCGCGTTGCGCGAGGCCGACGCGCCGGTCGCGCTCGACGCGGTCGAGCCGGCCGCGGCGATCCTGAAGCGCTTCGACTCGGCCGGCATGTCGCTCGGCGCGCTGTCGCCGGAGGCGCACGAGGCGCTCGCGGTCGCGATGAACCGGCTCGGCGCGCGCTCGAACTCCGGCGAGGGCGGCGAGGACCCGCGCCGCTACGGCACCGAGCGCGCGTCGAAGATCAAGCAGGTCGCGTCGGGCCGCTTCGGCGTGACGCCGGCGTACCTCGTCAACGCCGAGGTGCTGCAGATCAAGATCGCGCAGGGCGCGAAGCCCGGCGAGGGCGGCCAGCTGCCCGGGCACAAGGTCAACGCGCTGATCGCGCGGCTGCGCTACGCGAAGCCCGGCATCGGCCTGATCTCGCCGCCGCCGCACCACGACATCTACTCGATCGAGGATCTCGCGCAGCTGATCTACGACTTGAAGGAGGTCAATCCGCGCGCGCTGGTCTCGGTCAAGCTCGTCGCGCACGCCGGCGTCGGCACGATCGCGGCAGGCGTGGTCAAGGCCGGCGCGGACCTCGTCACCGTGTCCGGCCACGACGGCGGCACCGGCGCGAGCCCGCTGACCTCGATCCGCTACGCCGGCGTGCCGTGGGAGCTCGGCCTCGCCGAAACGCATCAAACGCTCGTGCTGAACGGACTGCGCGAGCGCGTCGTCGTGCAGACCGACGGCGGGCTCAAGACCGGCCTCGACGTCGTCAAGGCCGCGATCCTCGGCGCCGACTCGTTCGGCTTCGGCACCGCGCCGATGGTCGCGCTCGGCTGCAAGTACCTGCGCATCTGCCACCTGAACTCGTGCGCGACCGGCGTCGCGACGCAGAACGAGGTGCTGCGCGCGAAGCACTTCCACGGCGTGCCGGAGATGGTCGAGCACTTCTTCCGCTTCGTCGCCGCGGACGTGCGCGAGCACCTCGCGCGGCTCGGCGCGCGCTCGCTCGGCGAGATCGTCGGCCGCACCGAGCTGCTCGCGCCGCTCGCCGGCGTGACCGCGAAGCAGCGCCGGCTCGACCTCGCGCCGCTGCTTTCGCGCGCGGCGCTCGCCGAGCCGATGAGGAGCGCCTGCGCGGCCGGTCCGCTCGTGCCCGGCGCCGGCGCGCTCGCCGAGGCGATCGCGCGCGACACCGCGGCCGCGGTCGCCGCGAAGGCCGGCGGCCGCTTCCGCTACGCGATCGGCAACACCGACCGCGCGATCGGCGCGCGCTTGTCCGGCGCGGTCGCGCGCGCCTGGGGCGACGCCGGCATGACCGACGCGCCGGTCACGCTCGAGCTCGCCGGCAGCGCCGGGCAGAGCTTCGGCGCGTGGAACGCCGGCGGCGTGCACCTCATCCTCGACGGCGAGGCGAACGACGGCGTCGGCAAGGGCATGGCCGGCGGCCGCATCGTCGTGCGCGCGCCGGCCGGCGCGCGCTACGCGACGCAGGACACCGCGATCGTCGGCAACACCTGCCTGTACGGCGCGACCGGCGGCGAGCTGTACGCGGCCGGCCGCGCCGGCGAGCGCTTCGCGGTGCGCAACTCCGGCGCGGTCGCCGTCGTCGAGGGCGTCGGCGACCACGCCTGCGAGTACATGACCGGCGGCGTCGTCGCCGTGCTCGGCCGCGCCGGCCTGAACTTCGGCGCCGGCATGACCGGCGGCATCGCCTACGTCGTCGATCTCGAGCGCGAGTTCGTCGACCGCTACAACCACGAGCTCGTCGACATCGTGCGCATCTCGCTCGAGGGACTCGAGAACCATCTGCAGCACTTCCGCGGGCTGATCGGCGCTCACGTCGAGGCGACCGGCAGCGCCTGGGCCGCGAAGCTGCTCGGCGACTTCCGCAATGTGCTGCACAAGGTTTGGCTGGTCAAGCCGAAGGCGGCCAGCCTCGACGCGCTCGCCGAGGAGCTGAGGCGCGCGGCGTGAGCGAGAAGACGTTTCCGTTCCTCCGTTTCCATCGCGAGCTGCCGCGCGAAGTGCCGGTGCAGGTGCGCGTGCTCGGCTTCGGCGAGATCCACGGCGGCTTCGCCGACGGCGACGCGGCCGACCAGGCCGCGCGCTGCATCGACTGCGGCAATCCGTATTGCTCATGGGGTTGCCCGCTCGGCAACCGCATCCCGCAATGGCTGAAGCTCGCGCGCGACGGCCGCATCGAGGACGCCGCGGCGCTGATGCACGAGACCAACCCGTTGCCGGAGATCTGCGGCCGCGTGTGTCCGCAGGACCGGCTCTGCGAAGGCGTCTGCACGCTCGAGAGCGAGGATTTCGGCGCGGTCACGATCGGCGCGGTCGAGCGCTGGGTCACCGACGAGGCTCTGCGCCGCGGCTGGCGTCCGCACGCGGCGGCCGAGGCGAGCGGCCAGCGCGCCGCGATCGTCGGCGCCGGGCCGGCCGGGCTCGCCGCGGCCGACCGATTGATCCGCGCCGGCGTCGCCGTCGACGTCTACGACCGCTACGAGGAGATCGGCGGCCTGCTGACGTTCGGCATCCCGCCGTTCAAGCTCGACAAGGCCGTCGTGCTGACGCGCCGGCGCGTGCTCGAGGAGTTCGGCGTGAAGTTCCATCTCGGCGTCGAGGTCGGCGCCGGCATCGCGTTCGAGCGGCTGCTCGCCGGCTACGGCGCGGTGTTCCTCGGCACCGGCGCGTACCGCTACGTCGACGGCGGCCTGCCGGGCCAGGCGCTGCCGGGCGTGCTCCCGGCGCTGCCGTACCTCGTCGCGAACGCGCGGCGTCTGCTCGGCAGCGGCGCCGCCGACGCGCTGCCGGACCTCGCCGGCCGGCGCGTCGTCGTGCTCGGCGGCGGCGACACCGCGATGGACTGCAACCGCACGTCGATCCGGCTCGGCGCCGCGCAGGTCAGCTGCGTCTACCGCCGCGACGAGGCGAACATGCCGGGTTCGCGCCGCGAGGTGAAGTACGCGAAGGACGAGGGCGTGCGCTTCCTGTTCAACCGCCAGCCGCTCGCGATCCTCGCCGGCGAGGACGGTCGCGTGCGCGCGGTCCGCGTCGCCGAGACGCGGCTCGTCGACGACGGCAGCGGCCGCGCGCGGCCCGAGCTCGTGCCGGACAGCGAGGCGGAGATCCCGGCCGACGTCGTGATCCTCGCGTTCGGCTTCCTGCCGAGCCCGGCCGACTGGTGCGCCACGGCCGGCATCGCGCTCGACGCGAGCGGCCGCATGGTGACCGGAGGCGACGGCCGGCTGCCGGGCCAGACGACGAATCCGAAGGTGTTCGCCGGCGGCGACGTGGTGCGCGGCGCGGACCTCGTCGTGCGCGCGGTGCTCGACGGCCGCGAGGCGGCGAAGTCGATGCTCGCGCTGCTCGGCGTGACCGCGCCGGCGCCGAGCGAGGTTTCGTTCTGAGCGCGCGGCGCGCGTCGTTCAGGCGTCGCAGCACTCGGCGCGCGTCGTGCGCGCGTCGAGCCGCGCGCTGACCAGCGTCAGGCCGAGCCCGATCGCGGTCACCGCCGCCGCGGCGACGCCGAGCTCGGGATAGCCGGCACCGCGCGCGAGCAGCGTCGCGCCGAGCCAGGCACCGCCGGCGTTGCCGAGGTTGAACGCGCTCTGATTCAGCGTCGAGGCGAGCAGCGGCGCATCGGCCGCGGCCTGCACCGAGCGCGTCTGCAGGCCCGGCCCCGAGGCGAAGCCGATCAGCCCGATCAGGAACACGCCGGCGATCGCGCAGGCGGCGACGCGCAGCGTCGCCGCGAACAGCACGAAGAACGCGCAGAGCGCCGCGAGCGACGTCGCCAGCGTCGGCATCAGCCGCCAGTCGGCGAGGCGGCCGCCGAGCACGAGGCCGAGCGTCGCACCGAGCCCGAACAGCGTGAGTACCGCGCTGATCGAGCGCGCGTCGAGATGCGCGGCCTCGGTCAGGATCGGCGCGATGTACGTGAACACGGTGAACACGCCGCCGAAGCCGAACACGGTCATCAACAGCGCGAGCACGACCTGCGGCTCGCGCAGCACGCCGAGCTCGCGCGCGATCCGCGGCGGCGCGTGGTCGTGCAGGTTCGGCACGAGCCGCGCGATCGCGACGATCGCGCCGGCGCCGAGCGCGGCGACGGCCCAGAACGTCGCGCGCCAGCCGAAGTGCTGGCCGAGCAGCGTGCCGAGCGGCACGCCGACGATGTTCGCGACGGTGAGCCCGGTGAAGATCGCCGCGATCGCACGCGCGCGCCGCTCCGGCGGCGCGAGATGCGCCGCGACGACCGCGGCCGCGCCGAAGAACGAGCCGTGCGCGAGCGCGGCGATCACGCGCGCGGCCATCAGCAGGCCGTAGCCCGGCGCGAGCGCGCAGAGCAGGTTGCCGAGCACGAACACGCCCATCAGCACGAGCAGGACCGTCTTGCGCGGCAGCCGCGCGGTCGCGAGCGCGAGCAGCGGACCGCCGACGACGACGCCGAGCGCGTAGCCGGTCACGAGCAGGCCCGCGCTCGGGATCGAGACGCCGAGATCGGCCGCGACCTGCGGCAGCAGGCCCATGATGACGAACTCGGTCGTACCGATCGCGAACGCGGCGACGGCGAGAGCGAACAGCGCGATGCGCACGGCGGCCCGATTCCTGAAACGACGATTCGACACTATATGGTGCGCTGCAATATCGGCTCAAGCCGCGCGGCCGCCGCCGCCGCGGCGCCGGTGCCGGGCTCAGCGCCGCGCGCGCGGCGCCGCGGTACTCGGCGCGGTCGCGGCGAGAATCGCGAGCAGGATGTCCTGCGAGCGTCGCTGGCCGTAGCCCTTGCCGTACGCGCTCGACGTGATCGCGACGACGAGGCCGCGGCTCGGCACGACGTAGATCTTGTTGCCGCCGTTGCCGGACGCGAACGAGACGCGCACGGCCTCGCCGTCGACCGTATACGTCTTCGAGTACCAGAAATAGCCGTAGCCGTCGGCGTACGGATCGATGCCCGCGAGATCGACGTGCGGCGCGAGCGCGCGCTCGATCCAGTCGCGGCCGACGACGCGGCGCCCGTGCGCGCGGCCGCCGTCGAGGACGAGCTCGCCGAGCGCGGCGAAGTCGCGCAGCGTCAGCGAAAGATTGCCCTGACCCTTGGCGTCGCCGGCGGCGTCGTGCGCCCAGCGCCACCGCGTGATGCCGAGCGGAGCGAACAGGCACTCGCGTGCGAACGCGTCGAGGCGGCGGCCGGTCGCGTTCGCGACGACGATGCCGGCGACGGCCGCGGTCACCGAGTTGTAGCGGTAGACCGAGCCGGGCGCGGCGGCGCGCGGCAGCGACAGGATGAACGCGTGCGGATCGGCCGCGGCGTCGAGCTCGTCTTCCCGGCCCGGCGAATCCGCATCGGCGTCGACCGCGGCGAGGCCGGAGCGCATCGTCAGCACGTCCTCGATCGCGACGTCGCCGATCGCGGTGCCGCGCGCCTGCGGCCAATAGCGCTCGACCGGATCGCCGAGCGCGTGCAGCGCGCCGCGATCGAACGCGATGCCGGCCAGCAGCGAGGTCACGCTCTTGCCGGCCGAGCGCACGTCGTGCAGCGTGTCGGCCGTCTCGCCGGAGTAGTAGCGCTCGGCGACGCGTCGCCCGTCGCGCAGCACGAGCACGCCGCGCAGGTCGGCGTGCTCGTCGTGGTCCCAGCGCTCGAGCACGCGCTCGAGCGCGGCGTCGTTCGCGGCCGCCGTGCCGGACACGATGAACGCGATCGCGACCGCCGCCGCGCGCAGCCGTGGATGCACGTCGAACCTCCTCGAGTACGTTCGCCGCCGCCGAAGGGGCGGCGCAGAGAGTGTAGCCGCCGCGGGGCGCAATACCCGCTAAAATCGCCGCCCTTTGCCCAGCATTCCGGCCAGGTCTCGCCATGTCCGCTCCCGCCACCGCGCTCGCGCCGAGCGCCCGCCCGCTTCACGACGAGACCTATACGCTCGAGGACAAGTACACGCGCGCCGAGGGCCGCGTGTACCTGTCCGGCGTGCAGGCGCTGGTGCGGCTGCCGCTGATGCAGCGGATGCGCGACCGCGCCGCCGGCATCGACACGGCCGGCTTCGTCTCCGGCTATCGCGGCTCGCCGCTCGGCGGCTTCGATCTCGAGCTCTGGAAGGCGAAGAAGCACCTCGCCGCGGCGAACGTCGAGTTCCGGCCCGGCCTCAACGAGGACCTCGGCGCGACGATGGTCTGGGGCACGCAGCAGACGAACCTGTTCCCCGGCGCGAAGCACGCCGGCGTGTTCGCGATGTGGTACGGCAAGGGCCCCGGCGTCGACCGCTGCGGCGACGTGTTCAAGCACGGCAACGCGGCCGGCACGTCCAAGCACGGCGGCGTGCTCGCGCTCGCCGCCGACGACCACGCCTGCCGCTCGTCGACGCTGCCGCACGGCAGCGAGCTCGAGTTCGTCTCGGCGATGATGCCGGTGCTGAACCCGGCCGGCGTGCAGGACATCCTCGACATGGGCCTGCTCGGCTGGGCGATGAGCCGCTTCACCGGGCGCTGGGTCGGCTTCAAGACGATCGCCGAGACCGTCGAGTCGAGCGCGAGCGTCGACGTGAACCCGCACCAGCTCGAGATCGCGCTGCCGGACGACTTCGTGCTGCCGCCGGGCGGCCTGAACATCCGCTGGCCCGATCCGCCGCTCGAGCAGGAGATGCGCCTGCACAAGTACGCGGTGCAGGCCTCGCAGGCGTTCGCACGCGCGAACCGCCTCGATCGCGTCGTCGTCGATTCGCCGAAGGCGCGGCTCGGCATCGTCACGACCGGCAAGAGCTATCTCGACGTGCTGCAGGCGCTCGAGTACCTCGGCATCGACGAGCGCGCCGCGGCCGACATCGGCATCCGCGTCTACAAGGTCGGCATGAGCTGGCCGCTCGAGCCGGTCGGCATCCGCGCGTTCGCGAGCGGCCTCGAGGACGTCATCGTCGTCGAGGAGAAGCGCTCGTTCATCGAGTCGCAGATGAAGGAGTACATGTACAACTGGCCGACGCGGCCGAGCGTCGTCGGCAAGTACGACGAGGACGGCCGCTGGATCCTGCCGTCGACCGCGGAGCTGACGCCGGCGATGATCGCGCTGGTCGTCGCCGAACGCCTGTCGCGCTTCTTCAGCACCGAGACGATCCGCGCGCGCGTCGCCTGGATCGAGCAGAAGGAGAAGGAGCTGACGCTGCCGCGCGCGAACTTCCCGCGCGCCGCGCACTACTGCTCCGGCTGCCCGCACAACACGTCGACGGCCGTGCCGGAAGGCTCGCGCGCGCTCGCCGGCATCGGCTGCCACTACATGGTCACCTGGATGGACCGCCGCACCGACACGTTCACGCACATGGGCGGCGAAGGCGTCACCTGGTGCGGGCAGGCGCCGTTCACCGAGACCAAGCACGTGTTCCAGAACCTCGGCGACGGCACGTACTTCCATTCCGGCTCGCTCGCGATCCGCCAGGCGATCGCGGCGAAGGTCAACATCACGTACAAGATCCTCTACAACGACGCGGTCGCGATGACCGGCGGCCAGCCGGTCGACGGCACGCTGACGGTGCCGGCGATCGCGCAGCAGATGCGCGCCGAGGGCGTCGAGACGATCGTCGTCGTCGGCGACGACGTCGCGAAGTGGTCGAAGCCGGAGATCTTCCCGGCCGGCGTCGAGTTCGCCGACCGCGCCGAGCTCGACGCGGTGCAGAAGCGCCTGCGCGAGGTGACCGGCGTCTCGGTGCTGATCTACGACCAGACCTGCGCGACCGAGAAGCGGCGGCGGCGCAAGCGCGGCAAGCTCGAGGACCCGGCCAAGCGCGTCTTCATCAACTCGCTCGTCTGCGAAGGCTGCGGCGACTGCGGCGAGAAGAGCTTCTGCGTCTCGGTGCTGCCGAAGGAGACCGAGTACGGCCGCAAGCGCGAGATCGACCAGTCGAACTGCAACAAGGACTTCTCCTGCGTCAACGGCTTCTGCCCGAGCTTCGTGACCGTGCACGGCGGCGGGCCGAAGAAGCGCAGGCCCGCCGCCGCGGTCGATTTCTCCGCGCTGCCGGAGCCCGCGTTCGCGACCGACCTCGCGCAGCCGTGGAACATCCTCGTGACCGGCATCGGCGGCACCGGCGTGGTCACGATCGGCGCGCTGATCGGCATGGCCGCGCATCTCGAGGGCAAGGGCGGCACCGTGCTCGACCAGACCGGCCTCGCGCAGAAGGGCGGCGCGGTGACCTGCCACCTGCGCATCGCGAAGCGGCCGGCCGACATCCACGCGGTGCGCATCGCGGCCGGCGAGGCCGATCTCGTGCTCGGCTGCGACATGGTCGTCGTCAACGACTACTGGGCGCTGTCGAAGATCCGCGCCGGCCGCGCACGCGTCGTGCTGAACACGTACGAGGCGATGCCGGGCTCGTTCACGACGAAGCCGGACCTCGAGTTCCCGGCGCAGCGGATCGTCGACGCGGTCACGCACGCGCTCGGCGGCGGCGAGCCCGAGCTCGTCGACGCGACCGAGCTCGCGACCGCGCTGCTCGGCGACTCGATCGCGGCGAACCTGTTCATGCTCGGCTACGCCTGGCAGAAGGGCTGGGTGCCGCTCTCGCTCGGCGCGCTGATGCGCGCGGTCGAGCTGAACGGCGCCGCCGTCGAGATGAACAAGGCCGCGTTCGGCTGGGGCCGCCTCGCCGCGCACGACGCCGCCAAGGTGCGCGAGGCCGCCGGCCGGCCGCAGCCGCACGTGCCGTCCGGCGCGATCCCGCTCGCGCCGCCGGAGCGCCGCGCGGCCGCGGCCGACGCGCTCGACGACGCGACGCCGAGCGCGACGCTCGACGAGCGCATCGAACGCCGCGTCGCGTTCCTGACCGGATACCAGAACGCCGCGTACGCACGGAAGTACCGCGCGCTGGTCGAGCGCGTGCGCGCCGCCGAGCGCGCGCGCACGCCGGGCCTGACCGCGCTGACCGAGGCCGTCGCGCGCTACGCGTTCAAGCTGATGGCCTACAAGGACGAGTACGAGGTCGCGCGGCTCTACGCGAACGGCGAGTTCGAGAAGCGGCTGCGCGAGACGTTCGACGGCGAGTTCCGGCTGCGCTTCCATCTCGCGCCGCCGCTGTTCGCGAAGAAGGACGCCGACGGCCGGCTGCTGAAGGCCGAGTACGGCGCGTGGATGCTCGGCGCGTTCAAGCTGCTCGCGAAGCTGAAGTTCCTGCGCGGCAGCGCGCTCGATCCGTTCGGCTACACCGCCGAACGCCGCACCGAGCGCCGCCTCGTCGCGGACTACTTCGCCGCCGTCGACGAGCTGCTCGCCGGGCTCGACGCCGACAACCACGCGCTCGCGGTCGACATCGCATCGGTGCCCGAGCGCATCCGCGGCTACGGCCACGTCAAGGCGCGCCATCTCGCCGACGTCGCGCCGCACCAGCAGGCGCTGTTCGCCGCGTGGCGCGATCCGCGCGCGGCGCGGAAGGCGGCCTGAGCCTCGGCGCGCGCCGTACGGGCGGCGCGCGCGCACCGGCGCGCACGATCACGCGCGAGCGGGCTGGACGCGCCGCGCGCCGGCGTTCACCATCGCAGGTCGTTCTCGCGACCGAGCGCCATGGACGAACGCACTTTTCGCGACCTGCTGGCGCACCGATGGACGCGCCTGATCGACCCGCCGACGACCGAGAGGGGCGCGGAATACCTGCGCCGCGGCCGCGTGCTCGCGACGCACTACGAGTCCGGCGAGCGCGAGGGCGCGCTGATCGGCATGGTCCAGGGCAGCGCGCGCGATCCGTACGTCGCCGGCGTGCGCGCGACGCAGGACGGCGAGCGCATCGAGCTCGACAGCTACTGCACCTGCCCGCTGCAGTTCGAGTGCAAGCACGTCGCCGCGATCGTGCTGCACGCGCTGCGCGACGGCGGGGGCGAAGCGGCCGCCGACGACAACGGCTCGGCGCAGCTCGGCCCGTGGCGCGCGTGGCTCGATGCGCTGCACGCGGCGCAGGCCGCGCACCCGCGCGCGGCGCCGGGCGGCCGCGACCAGGGCGTCGGCGGCATCCTGCTGCGCGCCGGCGACGGCGTCGTGCCGGGCCTGCTCGCGCAGCCGGTGCGCTTGCGCGCGGCCCAGCGCGGCGGCTTCAGCGCCGAGCCGATGCGCCCGTCGTGGTCCGATCCGGCGCCGTGGGCCGGGCTCGGCGAGGTCGAGTTCCGGCTCGTCGCGGAGCTGCGCATGCGCACGCCGAAATACGTCGGCTCGTCGGACTGGTTCCACCTGCGCGACGCCGCCGACGAGGCGCTGCTCGAGCGGCTGCTCGCGGCGCTGCCGTGCTTCTTCGAGCGCGCCGCGAACGGCCGCCTCGCCGCCGGGCCGCGCCGCGCATTGCGCATCGGCTGGAACGAGCTCGACGACGGCAGCCAGAAGCTCGCGCTCGCGATCGACGCGACCTCGCCGAAGACGCGCTTGTTGCAGGTGGCGGGGCTCTGGTACGTCGATCCCGACGCGCACGCGCTCGGCCGCGTCGACGGCGAGGTGCGGCTCGCCGAGGCCGTGCTGCGCGCACCGCCGCTGCTGCCGGAGCAGGTTCCGCTGCTGCTCGAGCGCTGGCGCGACGCGCCGCTGCTCGCCGCGTTGCCGGCGCCGGCGGCCGGTGCGCAGATCGAGCGGCGCCGCGTCGCGCCGACGCCGGTGCTGACGCTGCGCGCGCTCGGCTCGGCCGGCGTCGGCGGCGCCGCCCATCCGATCGGCAGCGTGCGGCTCGGCTTCGACTACGCCGGCGTGCGCCTGCCGGTCGCGCCGGTCGCGCCGCGCGAGCGGCGCCGGCTCGCCGACCGCGTCGTCGAGATCCAGCGCGACCGTGCGCGCGAGCTCGCCGCGGTCGAGCGGCTCGAGGAGGTCGGCTTCGTCGCCGCGGACCTGCTGCCGCGGCTGCCCGGCGACGCGCGCGACGGCCTCGACGCGAACGACTTCGTGCTCGAGCACGGCCGCAGCGCGCTGGCCGGCGCGGACCAGGTGCTCGCGCTGGTGCCGCGGCTGCGCGATCTCGGCTTCCGCGTCGAATCGGACCCGACGTTCCCGTTCGACTTGCTCGACGAGCCCGGCGACGCCGACTGGTACGCCGAGGTCGACGAGGACGCGACGAACCCTTGGTTCGACCTGCGCCTCGGCGTCGACCTCGGCGGCGACCGCATCGACCTGCTGCCGGTGCTGCACCGCCTGCTCACCGATCCGGCGTTCCCGCTGCGGCCGCGCAAGGGCGAGTCCGACGACGCGGTCTGGCTCGTGCCGATCGATGCGAGGCGGCGGCTGCCGCTGCCGCTCGCGAAGCTGCGCGAGCTGCTCGCGCCGCTGCTCGAATAGCTGCAGGCGCCGGAGGCGGCGGAAAGCGGCGCGCTGCGCCTGCGCCGCGCGCAGGCCGGCGTGCTCGAGGACCTCGCCGCGGTCTCGCTGCCGTGGCGCGGCGCCGAGCGCCTGCGCGCCGAGATCGAGCGCCGGCGCGCGCCGCGCGAGCCCGCGCGCGAGCCGGACGGCTTCCGCGCGGAGCTGCGCGGCTACCAGCGCGACGGCCTCGCCTGGCTCGGCTGGCTCGCCGACGCCGGCCTCGGCGGCATCCTCGCCGACGACATGGGCCTCGGCAAGACCGTGCAGGTGCTCGCGCACCTGCTCGCGGAGAAGCGGCGCGGCCGCCTCGACGAGCCGGCGCTCGTCGTCGCGCCGACGAGCCTCGTCGCGAACTGGCGCGACGAGGCGCAGCGCTTCGTGCCGGACTTGTCCGTGCTCGTGCTGCACGGTCCTGCGCGCGGCGGCCGCCACGAGGCGATCCCGCGCCACGACCTCGTCGTCACGACGTATCCGCTGCTGCTGCGCGATCGCGCCGAGCTCGGCGCGCACACGTACTCGGTGCTCGTGCTTGACGAGGCGCAGGCGATCAAGAATGCGAAGAGCCAGGCCGCGAAGGTCGTGCGCCGGCTCGCCGCGCGCCAGCGCCTGGCGATGACCGGCACGCCGCTCGAGAACCATCTCGGCGAGCTGTGGGCCGAGTTCGACGCGGTCGAGCCGGGCCTGCTCGGCGACGAGAAGCATTTCACGCGCTTCTTCCGCACGCCGATCGAGAAGCACGGCGACGCCGAGCGCCGCGAGCGCCTGAACCGGCGCATCGCGCCGCTGCTGCTGCGCCGGCGCAAGGAGGACGTGCTCGCCGAGCTGCCGCCGAAGACCGAGATCGCACGCAGCATCGAGCTCGAGGGCGACCAGCGCGAGCTGTACGAGACGCTGCGCCTGACCCAGCACGAGCGCGTGCTCGCCGAGATCCGCAAGCGCGGCCTCGCGCAGAGCGGCATCGTCGTGCTCGACGCACTCTTGAAGCTGCGCCAGGCGTGCTGCGACCCGCGCCTGGTCAAGCTCGAAGGCGCGCGCCGCGTGCATCGCTCGGCGAAGCTCGATTATCTGCTCGAGCTCGTCGCGAGCCTCGTCGCCGAAGGCCGCCGCGCGCTCGTGTTCAGCCAGTTCGCCGAGATGCTCGGCCTGATCGGCGCCGCGCTCGATGCGGCCGGGCTCGCCTACCAGACGCTGACCGGCGACACGCCGGGCACGCAGCGCGCCGGGCTCGTGCAGCGCTTCCAGTCCGGCGACGTGCCGCTGTTCCTGATCAGCCTCAGAGCCGGCGGCGTCGGCCTGAACCTGACCGCGGCCGACACCGTGATCCATTACGACCCGTGGTGGAACCCGGCGGTCGAGGCGCAGGCGACCGACCGCGCGTACCGCATCGGCCAGGACAAGCCGGTCTTCGTCTACAAGCTCGTCTGCGCCGGCACCGTCGAGGAGAAGATCCAGGCGCTGCAGCAGCGCAAGGCCGAGCTCGCGCGCGCGGTGCTCGACGAAGGCAGCACGCAGAGCGCGCGTTTCGAGGAGGACGATCTCGAGGCGCTGTTCGCGCCGCTGACGTGAACGGCCGCGCCGCGCCCCGCGTCGCGGCATCGCGCCCGCTCGCCGGCGCGCTCTGCCGCGGCGTGCGCGCGGCGGAGCGACGCCGGCGCGCGCGTCACCGCGACGCCGCGTCGTGCGGCGGCTGCGGAGCGGGGCCAGGGCCAGCGCCGGGTCCGGCGCCGGACCCGCCCTCGTGCGGGCCGCCGCGGTCGTGATGTCCGCCGCCGGGACCGTCGAACCGGCCGAGGCCGCGGCGCGCCTGCATCCATTCCGCATAGCGGCGGAAGCCGTCGTCGCCGAGCAGCGCGCGAATGCGGTCGCTGCTCTGCGTCTCGATGCGCTCGAACTCGGCGCGGTCGCGGCGGCGCTGCGCCTCGAGCGCGGCGCGCGACTTCTCGCGCGCGGCGTCGAGCGCGTCGGCGCGCTCGGCGAGGATCTTGCGCAGCTCGCTCTGCTGGGTCGCGCTCAGCGACGGAATCGTCGCGAGCTCCTCGGCCGACGGCAGCGGCGGACCGAACGGTCCGGGCCCCGGCAGCGCCTGCGCGGACGCGGCACCGGCCAACGCGGCCAGTGCGAAGAACAGCATCGTGCGTCCGCGGTGCGAACGCGAAAGGAACAGGGTGGGCGACATTTCGGTTTCCTCGGTGAAGGCCGGTGCTCCGGCGACGGTGACGAATCTGCGCGGCGAATGCGCAGCGCACGCGCAGACATCGTGGAGAAAGCGAGGAAATTGCGCGGCCGCCGCTTGCGCGCGAGCGGCGCCGGGCTATCGTGCCGGCATGCGCCTGCGCCTCTGGCACCGGTTGTTCCTCGCGTTCGCCGCGCTCAGCGTACTGGCGCTGGCCGGCTTCGCCGGCTGGCAGCAGCAGAGCTTCCGCCGCGGCTTCCTCGGCTACCTCGACGAGGTCGCGCTCGAGCGGCTGCAGTCGACCGCCGCGCGGCTCGCCGCCGCATACGCGGCGAACGGCCACAGCTGGGATTTCCTGCGCGGCGATCGCCGCCGCTTCGGCGAGCTCGTCGAAACGCG
>DASWOS010000216.1:0-3695 GCA_036398645.1 Dokdonella sp.
GCTGCGGCGCACGGTCGAGCCGGCCGAGGTCGGCGCGCTCTGCGCGTTCCTCGTCAGCGACGCCGCGCGCTCGATGACCGGCGACACGCTGTACGTCGACGCCGGCCTGCACGTGCTGGATTAGCGGGCCGCGCCCGTGAGCCGCCGCGACCGCCTTCCGCGCCACGCCGGCCGCGTGCCGGCCCACGGCGCCGCGCGGCGTCCGCGCCGTACGCCGTTTTCCGCGCTCGCGCTCGACGCGCCCGGCGCGAGACGCGCCGATGTGCCGGCGCATTCCGCACGACGGCCCGCCGCACGGCGCGGCCGCCCTCACCCGTGAAGAGAGGATCACACCGATGAATTTCGACACGCAGACACCGATGGCCCTGTACAAGGCGAATCTCGACCTGATGCTGCGCATCGCCGCGCTGATGCAGCAGAGCCGCCGCGACTGGCTCGAGGCGGGCACGCGCTCCGCCGGCGACTCGATCTCGCGCACGCTCGGCGAAGCCGACCGCGCGATCGCCGCCGGCGACTGGAACACGCTGGTGACGCTGCCCGCGGAGGCGTGGTGGCAGGGCCTGCAGCGCGGCGTCGGCGACCTGCAGAACGTCGCCGAGAACGCGCTCGGCAACCAGGCGCGCTTCGCCGAAGGCATCCGCCAGGCGCTCGCCGACTGGCAGCAGCGCTGCACCGAGGCGTTGCAGACGGCCGGCGCGAACTCGCAGGCCGGCAATGCGCTGCAGGACCTGCTGAACACGTTCGCCGCGTTCCGCGTGCCGACCGCCGCGGCGACGCCGGGGCCGGCCGCGCCGGAAGCCGCGGCGGAGAAGCCGAAGCCCGGCCGCAAGTAAACGAAGCTCCGCGCGCGGGGCGGCGGGCGGCCGCCCCGGCGCGCCGCGCCCGCCCTCCGCCCGCCGCATTCGAGAGCCCGATGACCCAGGACCTTACCGCCGCTCCGCCGGCGCCGCCGGACCCGCGCACGATCCGCAACCGCACGTTCGACGAGATCGCCGTCGGCGACGAAGCCGCGCTCGAGCGCACTTTGACCGCCGAGGACATCCAGTTGTTCGCGGTGATGTCCGGCGACGTCAATCCGCAGCACCTCGATCCGGCGTTCGCCGCGTCGACGCGCTTCCACGGCGTCATCGCGCACGGCATGTGGGGTGCCGCGCTGATCTCGGCCGTGCTCGGCACGCGCCTGCCCGGCCCCGGCACGATCTACCTCGACCAGAGCCTGCGCTTCCTCGCCCCGGTGCGCATCGGCGACACGCTGCGCGTCGCGGTGAAGGTCAGCACGCGCGACCCGGCGCACCGGCGCCTGCGCCTCGCCTGCACCTGCACGAACCAGGACGGCGCCGTCGTCATCGACGGCGAGGCCGAGGTCGTCGCGCCGAGCGAGCGCATCGAGCGGCCGCGCGCGACGCTGCCGGAGGTGCGCCTGATCGACGGCAGCCAGGCGCACTCGCTGCTCGAGCAGGCGCGTCCGCTCGGCGCGATCCGCACGGCGGTCGTGCACCCGTGCGACGAGACCAGCCTCGCCGCTGCGCTCGATGCGCGCGCGGCCGGCCTGATCGAGCCGGTGCTGGTCGCGCCGCGCGACAAGCTCGAGGCGGTCGCGCGCGCGGCCGCGTTGGACCTCGCCGGCGTCGCGATCGAAGACGTGCCGCACAGCCACGCGGCCGCCGCGCGCGCGGTCGAGCTGGCTTCGGGCGGCCGCGTCGAGGCGCTGATGAAAGGAAGCCTGCACACCGACGAGCTGATGGCCGCGGTGGTCGCCTCGGCGGCCGGGCTGCGCACCGCGCGGCGCATCTCGCACTGCTTCCTGATGCACACGCCGGCGTATCCGCGTCCGTTCGTGATCACCGACGCGGCGATCAACATCGCGCCGACGCTCGAGGACAAGGCCGACATCGTGCGCAACGCGGTCGCGCTCGCGCGCATCGTCGGCGTCGAGCGCCCGCACGTCGCGATCCTCGCCGCGGTCGAGACGGTCAACGCGCACATGCAGGCGACGCTCGACGCGGCGGCGCTGTGCAAGATGGCCGACCGCGGCCAGATCGCCGACGCCGTGCTCGATGGCCCGCTCGCGTTCGACAACGCGATCTCGGCCGCCGCCGCGCGCATCAAGGGCATCGAGTCGCCGGTCGCCGGCGTCGCCGACGTGCTGGTCGTGCCGGACCTCGAGAGCGGCAACATGCTCGCCAAGCAGCTCGAGTACCTCGGCGGCGCGTCGAGCGCCGGCATCGTCATGGGCGCGCGCGTGCCGATCGTGCTGACCAGCCGCGCCGACTCGCGCGAGTCGCGCATCGCGTCGTGCGCGCTCGCGGTGCTGGTCGCCGCGCATTACCGCGAGGCGCCGCCGTGAGCGAGCGCCTGCTGGTCCTGAACTGCGGTTCGTCGAGCATCAAGTTCGCGCTGTTCGACGCGGCCGACGCGGCGCCGCCGCGCACGCCGGAGTGGAACGGCCAGGTCGACGGCATCGGCGGCGCGAGCGCGCGCTTCGCCGAGAGCGCCGCCGCGCCGGTCGCGGTCTCGCTCGACGCGACGCAGCCGTATCACGCCGCGCTGGAGCTGATCCGCGCGCGCGTGCGCGAGCGCCTCGGCGGCGCCCGCCTCGTCGCCGTCGCGCACCGCGTCGTGCACGGCGGCGCGAAGTACTTCGCGCCGGTGCGGGTCGACGCGGCCGTGCTCGCCGATCTGCGCAGCTACGTGCCGCTCGCGCCGCTGCATCAACCGTTCGCGCTCGAGGCGGTCGAGGCGCTGCTCGCGAGCCGGCCCGATCTGGTCCAGGTCGCCTGCTTCGACACCGGCTTCCACCACACGCTGCCCGACGTCGAGACGATGCTGCCGCTCTCGTACGAGGCCTGGCAGCGCGGCCTGCGCCGCTACGGCTTCCACGGCCTGTCCTACGAATACCTCTCGATCGCGCTCGCGGAGCGCCACGGCGAGCGCGCGCGCGGACGCACGATCTGCGCGCATCTCGGCAGCGGCGCGAGCCTGTGCGCGATGCAGGACCTGAAGAGCGTCGCGACGACGATGGGCTTCTCCGCGCTCGACGGCCTGATGATGGGCACGCGCTGCGGCGCGCTCGATCCGGGCGCGGTGCTGTACCTGATGGAGATCGAAAAGCTCGACGTGCACGAGGTCGGTCAGCTGCTGTACCACCGCTCCGGCCTGCTCGGCATCTCCGGCGTGTCCGCCGATCCGCGCGAGCTGCTGGCGCGGGAAGCCGCGAGCGAGCGCGTACGCATGGCGCTCGCGCTGTACGTGCGCCGCATCGTGCGCGAGATCGGCGCGCTCGCGGCCGTGCTCGGCGGGCTCGATCTGCTCGTGTTCACCGCCGGCATCGGCGAGCACAACGCGGAGATCCGCGCGCGCGTCTGCCGCGAGCTCGCCTACCTCGGCATCGAGCTCGACGACGCGGCGAACGCGGCGAACGCGCGCACGATCTCGACCGCCGCCGCGCGCGCGCGTGTCGCGGTCGAACCGACCAACGAGGAATGGATCGCCGCGCGCGCGGCCGCCGCGCTGGTCGCGCGCTGACGCGCCGCGGACGCGACGCTCGCCTCGACCGACGCACGGTGCGCGGGCGGAACGCCGAATCGACCACGCGGCGTTCGCGCACGGCGCCGACGCGATGACCCGGCGCGACGACGGCGGCGCGAGCTTCGGTCACACCGCAACAGGCCGAGGCGTCGGCGCGTGCGCGCGCC
>DASWOS010000217.1:0-7544 GCA_036398645.1 Dokdonella sp.
CCGCGGCGGAACATGTCGAGATAGAACGCGAACGCGCGGCGGAAGCCGGCGCTCTCGAAGTCGCCGTGCGTGTCGTCGTCGCGCAGCATCGACGAGGTCTGCACGGCGAGGTTCAGCAGCGGCTCGTATTCGTTCAGCGGCAGCAGGATCGCGTACTTGTCGGCGCCGGCGTCGCGCTTGACCGCCTCGAGCGCGCGCATCCAGCCGTCCCAGTCGCGCGGCGGCTCGGCGTAGCCGGCGTGCGCGAGCAGATCCTTGCGGTAGAACAGCAGCCGCGTGTCGACGTACCACGGCACGCCGTAGAGCCGGCCGTCGACGACGTTGGTGTCCCAGATGCCGCCGAAGTAGTCGTCGTGGCGCACGACCGTCGACGCGTCGGCGAGCGGCTCGAGCGGCACCAGCGCACCGAGCGCGGCGAGCTCGGGCAGCCAGGTGTTGCCGAGCTGCGCGACGTCCGGCAGCACGTCGCCGGCGAACGCGGTCAGCAGCTTCTCGTGCGCGGCGGTCAGCGGCAGCGCCTGCACCTCGACGTGAATGCCCGGATGCCGGCGTTCGAACTCGGCGAGCAGCTCCGGCACGACCTCGGCTTCGCGGCCGATCGCCCAGAACTTCAGCGTGACGACGTCGGCGGCGGGGCGCGCGCACGCCGCCGCGAGCAGCGCCGACGCGGCGGCCGCGAGCAGGCGCGCGGCCGCCGCGCTCACTGCGCGGCCTGCGCCGCCGCGCCGTCCGCGCCGGCGGCCTCGTCGAGCCAGCCGCCGCTGAAGCCGGCGCGCTGCAGCCCTTTGCGGATGTACGGATTCTTCTTCATGACGTTCCAGACGAAGTCGTTGCGGTAGTTCGCGATCATCGCGACGATCGGGCCCTGGTCGATGCCGATGTAGTCGCTCGCGACCCAGCCGAAGCCCGGCACCAGGTGCCCGGTCTTCAGCGGCACGTCGTAGGTGAAGCTCGGATTGAACGAATCGACGAAGCCGTACTTCGAGTAGATCTCGGCGCCGTACTGCTTGTGCATCTCCTCGACCGCCGGGATCACGATCTCCGGCGCGAACGGCAGCGACGCGGCGGCCGCGGTCGGCGCGATCGTACCGTCGTCGAACGCGTCGGCGATGCCGGCGCCGCGCGCGGAATAATGGCGGAACTCGCGCAGCGAGCCGTCGTAGTCGAGGTTCGCGCCCTGCGGACCGTCGCTCGCGGTCAGACCCCAGACGTTCTCGCCGTAGAGCCTCCAGCCCATCGGGTTCGCGATCGCGTAGGCGCGCTGCGCGTAGGTCGCGCGGCGGCTGTTCTCGAAGTAGTCGAAGCCGCGCTCGCGCATGTACGCGTCGCGGATGCCGCGGAAGTCGATCCAGACGTGCGAGTACTGATGGCCGAACAGCGGCCCGAAGCCGAGGTATTCCTGCTCCTGGAACGTGCCCCAGGCGCGCGTGTAGCTCTGCGTCCACGCGGTCCACGCGTCGGCCGCGACGCCCTGCGTCGGCGAGCCGAGCGCGAGGATGTAGACCAGCATGCCTTCGTTGTAGCCCTGCCAGTCGTACGGCAGGTAGCCGCCCTTCGGATACCAGCCCATCGCGATCAGCGGCGAGCGCGGCTGCATCCACGGCCATTCGACGCGCCGGTAGATCGTGTCGGCGAGATGACGGATCTCGGCCTCCTCGGGCGTGTCCGCGTCGAAGTACGACTGCGCGAACAGCACGCCGCCGAGCAGCAGCGCGGTGTCGACCGAGGACAGCTCGACCCAGTTCGCGAAGCGCGTGCCGTCGTCGAGACGGATGAAGTGGTAGTAGAAGCCGCGGTAGCCGGCCATGCCGTCGTTGCGCGAGCCCTGCGGCAAGCCTTCGAGATAGCGCAGCGTGCGCAGCGTGCGCTCGACCGCCTGCTCGCGCGTGATGTAGTGCTGCTCGACGCCGATGCCGTACGCGGTCAGGCCGAAGCCGATCGCGGCGACGCTGCAGAACGGCTCGCTGTACGGATAGCGGTCCGGGATCAGGCCGTTGTCCGGGTTCGCGGTGTCCCAGAAGTAGTCGAACGTGCGCTTCTCGAGATCGTCGAACAGCGGCGTCAACGGCGGACGCAGCAGCGGCGTGATCGAAGGCCGCGGCGGCGCCGGCGGCGGCGGGGACGCGTGCCGGCAGGCGACGAACGCGAGCGCGGTCACGGCGAGGACGGAGGCGAGAACGGACGCGGAAGCGCGGGATTTCCTTGGGAACACTAGACGAATCGATGCTTGGAGCGACGGTGGACGCGCGGAAAAATGCGGCCGCCCGAACGGGTCGGGCGGCCGGCTCCCGAGCATGGAGCGAGATGGATCCTCGGTCGATGGCGCGTTCTCGTCGGTCGCACGGTGCGATGTGCGGTCAGAAGCGCAGGCCGAGCGTCAGTTTGAACGTGCGCGGCAGCGTCCACATGTTGCCGGACTTCGTCGTCGTCACGACCGGATTGTAGACGCCGTTCGAGCCCCAGTTCACGTTGTAGTCCGAGTAGTTCTTCAGGTTGAACGCGTTCAGCAGGTCGCCGCGGACGTACAGCGTGTAGCCGCCGCTGAGGTCGATGTCCTTGTTGACCGCGAGATCGATCTCGCGCTCGCCGAACATCGGCCCGCCGACGAGGAAGCTCGCGCCCGGCGCGTAGGTGTCGGCCGGCGAGCAATGCGTGGTCGGATCCCAGCAGCCGACGTCGGAGATCACCGAGCGCGAGGCGAGCGTCAGCTTGCCGGAGTAGGTCATGCCCCACGGGCCGTCGACGCTCGCGCTGATGACGAGGCGGTGCTTCGGCACGCCGTACGACGGCAGGAACGGATAATCCGAGATGAACTCCTCGTCGAAGCCGTAATTGTTGCCGTAGGTGCCGGCGCTCTTGCGGTTCTCCTTCGCGTCGGTGTACGTGTAGGCGACGTTGAAGTACCAGCCGGACTCGCGCGTGTACGGCTTCTCGAGCGAGAGCAGCAGCGAGTTGCTCTTCGTCTCGACGCCGTTCGTGCCGATGATCAGGCTGCCGTAGCCGGGAATGCCGAAGCTCCACGGCTGGCCGTGGTCGTCCGGCGTCGAACCCCAGAACGAGCCGTCCGGCCTGCGATTGCCGAGCAGGAACTGGAAGCCGTCCTTGCTGACGATGCGCGAGACGACGACGCTCGTGTTCCAGTCGCCGATGCGGTTGCGCATGCCGAGGCTGGCCTGGTCGGAGTACGGCACCTTCAGGTTGTTGTTGATCAGGTCGATCTCGCGGCCGCCGCCGTTCGCGTTGACCAGCGACAGCAGCGTCGCCGGATCGTAGAAGCGCGGATCCCAGTTCACGCAGTTGGTCTGCGTGCCCGGGTCGCAGGCACGTCCGTTCGGCGAGTTGAAGAACACGTCGTACGACGGGAACGTCGCCTTCGAGCGCTCGAGCTGCAGGTAGTCGAAGCTGTCGCGGTCGTACGAGCGGCCGAGACCGCCGATGATCACGTGCT
The DNA here is from genome assembly GCA_036398645.1 of Dokdonella sp. GTDB lineage: Bacteria > Pseudomonadota > Gammaproteobacteria > Xanthomonadales > Rhodanobacteraceae > Dokdonella_A. The sequence continues at coordinate 3,449 of DASWOS010000217.1, forward strand.
GCTCGTCGGCGTTCAGATCGTAGGAGAAGCCGAGTCGCGGCTGCCATTCGTCCTTCGGCGCGCTGCGGTTGTGGCCGTTGCTGATGTAGTCGTTGATGTTGATGCCGGAGTTCGGGTTGTTGATGTTCGGCCAGTTGCGCAACGCGTCGACGACGTCGGCGGGCGTCACGTAGTCGAGATATCCGGGCGTCTTTTCGTAATCCCAGCGCACGCCGAGGTTCAGCGTCAGCTTGTCGTTGACGGCCCAGTCGTCCTGGACGTAGAGGCCGAGCTGCTTGTTCGTCGACTCCGCGGTACCGTCGCCGACACCGGCAAGCGGCACGCCGAAGTGCACCTTGTACGGATCGGTCGCGGTGCCGTCCGAGGTCACGTCGTAGAAGAACTGCGGATTCGCCGGATTGATCTCTTGCGTCGAGAGTTTCACTTCCTTGTACTTGAAGCCCATCTTGACGAGGTGATCACCGGCCCAGTGTAGGTCGGTGAAGCTGAAGTCGTCCTGGATCGACGGGCCTTTCTGCCCCTTGTTCTGATAATTCGCGCCGGCGCCGGTCTGCAGCAGCATGCGGTCCTGGTTCTCCGGATCCGTGTAGAACTGCGCGATGCCGTCGTTCAGCGGCCGCGGTCCCCAGGTCGTGTCTTCCCAGGTCAGGTGCAGGTCGTTCAACCAGCTGTCCGCGGTGTGCTGCCAGCGCAGATCGGCGCGCTTGTCGTCGTTGACGATGCTGCTCGCGAACGAGGCGGCCTGCTGGTTGCCGACGTTGTCGCGCTGCTTTTCCTTGCGGTACTTGCCGGACAGTTCGACCAGGTCGCGATCGGTTGGTTCCCAGTCGATCTTGCCGAAGTACAGGTCCTCGTGGAACGGCACCAGCGCCGGCCCGAAGTTCGCGTCGACGCCGGGCGGCAGCGGTCCGGGCAGCGGATCCTCGCCGGGGACGACCGCGACCGGCGTCTCGTAGTCCTTGCCTTCGTAGGTGAAGAAGAAGTGCGCGAGATCCTTCATGATCGGGCCGCCGAGCGCGAGGCCGTACTCCTGATCGGTCGTGTCGAGCTTGTGGCCGGAGGCGAGCTCCGACGGATACGGCGACCGCCACGGCGAGCCGGTGTAGTTGCCGAACACCTCGCCGTGGAACTCGTTCGTGCCGGACTTCGTCACCGCGGTGACGCCGGCGCTGCTCAGCTGATCGTACTCGGCTTTGTAGTTCTGCGTGATGACCTTGTACTCGGCGATGCCGAGCTGCGGGAACGGATTGCCGCGGCTCGAGTCCTGGCCGGAGATGCCGCCCTGCAGCACGTAGTTCTTCTGGCCGACGCCGTCGATGTAGACGTTGATGTTGTTCGCCGACTGCGCGCCGCCCTGCAGCTTGTAGGTGCCGCTGACCGGATCACGCACGAACGCCATGCCCGGCACCGTGTCGGCGAACTCGAGGAAGTTGCGCGTCGCCTGCGGAATCGTCTGGATCTGCCGCAGCGAGATCGTGTCGCCGATCTCCGAGGTCTTGACCTCGGCGAGCGTGTTCGCGGTCACGGTCACGCTCTCGAGCTGCTGCGCGCCGGACGGCGCCGGCTCGGCCGCGGTGCCGGCGAGGTCGAGCGTCGCGGTCGAGGCGACCGTCAGCGTCACGGTGCGCTCGGTGCCGGGGCCGGCGTCGACGCGGTACGTGCCGGGCGGCAGGCCGGCCAGCGCGTAGCTGCCGTCCGCGGTGACCTTCGTGTGCCGGGTCAGGCCGGTGTCGACGTTCGTCGCGGTGACGTCCGCACCGGCCGCGGCGTGCCCGCGCAGCGTCGCGTTCGTGCTCTGCGCGTTGAGCGCAGGCGCGGCGAGGCACAGGCAGCTCGCCAGCGCGCAGGCGAGCCGCTTCGGCGCGAGGCGATGCTTCGTCGCATGGATCGTGTTCATCGTGCAACCTCCCCAAACGGTGATGGATCGGAACGGGCTATTCGATAGCGCTCTTGTCGTGGCCGCGGCTTCGGTTCGCGCCGGTCGCCGCGACGCGTGCGCCGCAGGAACGGCGCACGACGAGGCGACAGCTCAGCTCGCGCGCCGGCCGCGGCGGCGCTCCGGTGGCGTCGATCGATTCGGCGAGACGATCGAGCGCGCCGCCGCCGAGCTCGGCGATCGGCACGCGCACCGTCGTCAGCGGCGGCGAGACGAAGCGCGCGAGCGGCACGTCGTCGAAGCCGGCGAGCGCGACGTCGTCGGGCACCTTCAGCCCTTGCTCGTTCAGCGCGAACAGGCAGCCGATCGCCATCGTGTCGTTGGCCGCGAAGATCGCCTCGGGCAGCGCGCCGCGCGCGCCGATCTCGAGGCCGGCGCGGTAGCCGGAATCTTCGCCGAAGTCGCCGGGCACGATCGTCTCCGCGGCGCGCGGCCGCAGCCCGGCGAGCGCGTCGCGGTAGCCGCGCAGGCGCTCGTCGGCATCGAAGTTGCGGGCCGGACCGGCGATGAACGCGATGCGGCGGTAACCCTGCGCGGCGAGATGCCGCGTCATCGCATGGGCGCCGCCGTAGTTGTCGATCGACAGCGAGCGATAGCGTCCGTCCGGCGCGCGCGTGTTCATCAGCACGGTCGGCAGCGCCGCCGGCAGGTTCTCGGCGAGCGCGTCGGGATCCGCGTGCGGCGACATGATCAGCAGGCCGTCGACGCGCCCGCGCAGCGCGCGCAGCACCTCGGCCTCGTCGGCGGATCCGTGCGAGCTCGAGATCAGCAGATGCAGGCCGCGCGCCCGCGCGGCCGCGTCCATGCCGCGGATCAGCTCGGAGAAGAACTCGCCGTGCAGGTCCGGCAGCACCGCGCCGACCGTGCGCGTGCGCTTCGTGATCAGGCTGCGCGCCGCGTCGTTCGGCATGTAGCGCAGACGCGCCGCCGCGTCGAGGACGCGCCGCCGCGTCGCGTCGGTGACGTTGTGCTGCCCGTTCAATGCACGCGAGACCGAGGCGACCGAGACGCCCGCGACCTTCGCCACGTCTTTGATCGTCACGCTCACGCTCGCCTGCTGCCCGCCCAGCAACGATGTAAACGTTTACATCATGCGGAACGCGTCGTGCGCTTGTCATGCTGCGTCACAGCAGCCGCGCGGCACGCGGCATGCGCGGCCGGAACGCCCGCTCGCGGCCATCGATCGTACGGCGGCGTGCGCCCGCGTCCGCGATGAACCGCCCCCGCCCGAGCTGCGAACCGCCCGCACCTTCGCGCGGTGAATTGCCTGCGCGCCCGCGCGGCGAATCGCTCCGTAGGAGCCGGCTTCAGCCGCGATGCGAAGCGGGGCGTCGTGGCGCCGTGCTGCGACACGCAGCGATGCGATACGTCGCGACGTGACGCCAACCCGCGGCCCTGCGCATTCGCCGCTGAAGCGGGCTCCTACAGGGCGTACCGAGCGCCCGCCGGTGCATCGCACCGCCGCGGGCTCCTACATTTCGGGACGGAGGACGCGAGACGGGGCGATCGACGCGGCGGAGCAGGGGCGAAGCGGGGAACGTCGGCGATGTCCTGCTCGCCGCCTACCGCAGCGGGGATGTTATACTGTAACGAACTCGCCGGCCGGTCGGCCGCCGCCGCGATGCCGCTTGGCAGCAGGTGTCGGCCGCATCAAGGACTCGGCCCGGCTATGTTATAACGTGCGCGCTGGAGACCCGATGAGCGCCGATTCCGAGCCCCGTACGCCGTATGCCCGTGTCGCCGACCGCGTCGGCGCGACCGCATCGTTCCTGTGCGCCGTGCACTGCGCCGCGCTGCCGCTCGTCATCGCCGCATTGCCTGCGCTCGGACTCGAATTCCTCGCCGACCACCGCTTCGAGCGCGTGTTCATCGCGTGCGCGAGCGCGCTCGCCGCGACGACGCTGTACCTCGGCTTCCGGCGTCATCAGCGCTTCCGCGCGTTCTGGTTCCTGCTGCCCGGCATCGTGCTGCTGCTCGCCGGCATCACCATCGATGCGGACCACGGCTCGCCCGTGCACGCCGTGCTCGTCGCGATCGGCGGCACGCTCGTCGCGCTCGCGCACCTGACGAACTTGCGCCTGACCCACGGTCACGTGCACGACGCCGCGTGCGAGCACTGAACGCGCGGCGCGTCATTGTGTAACCCGGCCGCACCGCCCT
>DASWOS010000218.1:0-2095 GCA_036398645.1 Dokdonella sp.
GGCGGATTATGACCGAAGCGCGCGCGGAGCTGCAGCGCGCCGGCGATCGACGTCGCGATCGCGCCGCGGGCAGCGGCGGACGTCGTCCGCGCACGGGCTCTTAAGCGGCGAACCGAGCCGGACCCGCGAGCACGACATCGGCAGGCCGGACGTCGCGCGCGGCGCGGAGGACCTGCGTCCGCTCGCGGCTCGGCGACGTTCGCACGGACGCGGCGGCGGCGCCGCGTCCGCGTGCACGCGGCGTGCGTGCTGCGCTCACGGGCCGACGCCGAGGCCGAGCAGCGACGCCCGCGTGACGAGTGCGCGCGATCCCGCCACGGTCAGGTGCGAATCGTCCCAGGCGGTCAACGAATCGGCCGCGTCGCCGCTCCGCACGAGGCAGCCGTCGGCGTCGCACAGCGCGTGGATCGCCGAGGCGTAGCGCACGTGCTCGGCTTCGACCAACGCACGCAGCTGCTCGTCGAGTCGAATCGCGACGTCGTTGGCCGCGTCGATCATGCGGCTCGGCAGCCGATGCAGCGGATCGTCGGCGAAGTGCCGGTACAGCGCCGTCGGCAGACCGTCGCGCCAACGCGGCACCGGACCGACGACGACGATGTCGCGCACGCCGACGGCGCGCAGGCGCTCGAGCGTCGCCGCGAGGCCGCGCCACGGATACAGGTCCCAGCGTGCGGCGAGGATCAGCAGCTGCGGGCGCGCCGCGACGATCTGCGCGAACGCGTAGTCGTTCAGCGCCTTGCAGTGCGGGCGACCGTGATCCTCGTAATCGAGCAGCGGCGGACACGAGCTCGCCGTCATCTGGGTGAGGCGGAAGCGGCCCTCGGCGCCCGCGCGCAGTCCGGGATAGAGATGCGCCGCATGCGAGTCGCCCCAGAGATAGACGTCCGGTGCACCTGCCGGCGCCGACGCGTCCGTGCAGCCGCGGTAGGCCGACGGTCCTTGCTCCGGACGCAGGAAGCAGGTGCCTTCGCGGTACTCGGGCGCGTAGTCGTAGCGGAACGCCGCGACCGCGCGCACGGCCGGCGGGAAGCGCGACGGCACGCCGTCGGCGCGGTCGACGAGATGGCCGGCGCCGCCGACGACGAGCAGTGCGACGCAGGCGGCCAGCGTCTTCGTTCGCGCGCGCGAACGCGCGTCGCGGATCGGCAGGTCGATCCAGCGATACGTCGCGACGGCGAGCACGACCGCGATCGCGACCGCGATCGATCGCGAGGCCGCGGACGGATCGCCTCCGCCGAGCACGCGCGCGCCGACCAGCAGCGGCCAATGCCAGAGGTACAGCTGAAAGCTGATGCGGCCGATGCCGACCAGCGGCCGGCTCGACAGGAGCGTGCGGTTCACCGGCGCATCCGGGCCGGCCGCGACGATCAGCGCGGCGCCGAGCACGGGCGCGCACGCGCGCCAGCCGGGGAACGGCTGGTCCGCGCTGATCAGCAGCGCGCTCGCGACGACCAGTGCGAATCCGATCAGCGAAATCACCGCGGCGTGGCGCCGATCGCGGCGCCGCGGCGCGGCTGCGGCCGGGTGCCGTGCACCGAACGACGCCGTGGCCGGCAGCGCGAGTACGCAGCCGACCAGCAGCTCCCAGAACCGCGTCGCCGGCGAATAGAATGCCGCGGCCGGAGCGTGGGGCGTGAGCGCGAGGTCCGCGCCGAACGAAGCGAGCGCGAGCGCGCCGACGACGAACCCGCGTGCGACGGGTACGCGCCGCAGCGAATACAGCAGCAGCGGCCAGAGCAGGTAGAACTGCTCCTCGATGCCGAGCGACCACAGATGCAGCAGCGGCTTCGTGTCCGACGCGGCGTCGAAATAGCCGGCCTCGCGCCAGAACAGCAGGTTCGCGACGAACCCGGCGCCGGCCGCGGCCTCGCGACCGAGCGCGGCGAAATTCTGCGGCAGCAGGACGAACCAGCCGGCGGCGAGCACCGACGCGGCGACGACCGCGAGCGACGGGAACAGGCGCCGTGCGCGGCGCGCGTAGAAGCTTGCGAACGAGAAGCGCGCGCCGTCGAGCCCGTGCAGCACGATCGACGAGATCAGGTATCCGGAGATGACGAAGAACACGTCGACGCCGACGAAGCCGCCGCGCACGAGC
>DASWOS010000219.1:0-4555 GCA_036398645.1 Dokdonella sp.
GGCGAGGCGATGAAGTACCTGCATCTGATCTGGGCCGCGCTGTTCCGGCGCAAGGCGCGCACGATCCTGACGCTGATGTCGATCGTCGCGGCGTTCCTGCTGTTCGGCCTGCTCGACGCCGTGCGCGTCTCGTTCGCGGGCGCCGGGCAGTCGGCGAACGGCGCCGAACGCCTGCAGACCGGCGCGCGGCTGTCGTTCATCCAGCCGCTGCCGCAGGGGCTCGGCGCGCAGATCGCGACGGTGCCCGGCGTCAAGGACGTCGCCTATGCGAACTGGTTCGGCGGCGCGTACCAGGACCCGCACAATCAGATCTTCACGTTCGCGGTCAGCCCGAACTATCTCGACGTCTACCCGGAGGTCGAGGTCGCGCCGGACGAGCGCAAGGCGTTCGACTCGACGCCGACCGGCATCCTCGCCGGCGAGACGATCGTCAAGAAGTACGGCTGGAAGGTCGGCGACAAGATCCCGCTGCAGTCGCAGATCTTCCCGAACAAGGACGGCACGAAGAACTGGAGCTTCGATCTCGTCGGCGTCATGCGCTCGAAGGACGGCCGCGCGTTCCAGAACCAGATGATCATCCTGCACTGGAAGACGTTCGACGAGTCGACGCCGGCGGCCTACAACGGCGGCCGCGTCGGCTGGTACGTGAGCCGTGTCGCCGACGTCAACGCCGCCGACCGCGTGGCGAAGGCGATCGATGCGCTGTCGGCGAACTCCGACCACGAGACGAAGACGCAGACCGAACAGGCCGCGACCGCGAACTGGCTCAAGCAGATGGTCAACGTCGGCCTGATCGTGACCTCGATCATGGGCGCGGTGTTCTTCACGCTGCTGCTGCTGACCGGCAACACGATGATGCAGGCGGTCCGCGAGCGCACGTCCGAGCTCGCCGTGCTGAAGACGCTCGGGTTCTCGCGCGCGAGCGTGCTCGCGATGGTGCTCGCCGAGTCCGTGCTGCTGCTGCTGCTCGGCGGCGTGATCGGGCTCGCGTTGGTCAGCGTGCTGACGCCGATCGTGACCGCGTCGAGCGGCGGCGTGCTCAGGCTGCCGAGCGTCGGCGCCGGAAGCTGGGCGCTCGGCATCGCGCTCGCGATCGCGATCGGACTCGTCATCGGCGCGCTGCCCGCGCTGCGCGCGATGCGGCTCAACATCGTCGACGCGCTGGCCGGGCGCTAGGCGTCGCGGCGACGAACGGAACGGCGCCGCGAACGTCCGCGGCATCACGCTAGGAGAATCGCGATGAAATTCCTGATCGGTCTCGCGACGGTCGCCGTCGTCGTCGTCGGCCTCGTCGCGTTCCTCGCGCTGCCGTGGCCGGGGCTCGTCGCGCTCGCCGTCGCGCTCGCGCTGTGGATGAGCGCGACTCGGCGCGGCCGCCAAGCCGCCTCGATCGCCGGCGTCGGCATCGCCACGCTGCGCCAGCGGCTCGGCTCGGCCTTGGTCATCGTCGTCGGCATCGCCGGCGTCGTCGGCGTGCTCGTCGCGATGCTCGCGATGGCGCAGGGCTACGCCGACACGCTGAGCCGTACCGGCAGCGCCGACACCGCGATCGTGCTGCGCGGCGCGTCGGCCGCGGAGGTGTCCTCGGTGCTGACGCACGACGACGTCGTCGTGATCGAGCAGGCGCCCGGCGTCGCCAAGGACGATTCCGGCAAGCCGATCGTCTCGCCGGAGCTCGTCGTCGCGGCGAACCTGCCGGTGCGCGACGCGAAGAGCGACGACGACTACGGCAGCGTGCAGCTGCGCGGCGTCGGCGACGAGGCCTGGAAGCTGCGCACGAACGCGAAGATCGTCGCCGGACGCCGGTTCGAGCCGGGCAAGTACGAGCTCGTCGTCGGCAAGGGAGCGCGCGCGAATTTCGCCGGGCTCGAGCCGGGCCGCGAGCTCAAGCTCGGCAGCCAGACCTGGACCGTGGTCGGCGTGTTCGCGTCGGGCGACGCGCTCGAGTCGGAGGTCTGGGCCGACGCGCAGGTCGTGGGCAGCGCGTACCGGCGCGGCAGCAGCGTGACCAGCGTGTTCGCGCGTCTCGTCGACGCGTCCGCGTTCGACGCGTTCAAGGCCGCGCTGACCTCGGACCCGCGCCTGCAGGTCGACGTCGACACGACGTTGAACTACTTCAGCAAGCAGTCGGAAGGCACGGCGAAGATCATCACCACGATCGGCATCGTCGTCGGCACGATCATGGCGATCGGCGCGGTGTTCGGCGCGCTGAACACGATGTTCGCCGCGGTCGCCGCGCGCGCGAGAGAGATCGCGACGCTGCGCGCGATCGGCTTCCGCGGCGTGCCGGTCGTCGTCGCGGTCATGCTCGAGACGATGCTGCTGGCCGTGCTCGGCGGCGCGCTCGGCGGCCTGCTCGCGTGGCTGATCTTCAACGGCTACACCGCGTCGACGCTCGCGTCCGGCTCGACCGGCCAGCTCTCGTTCGAGTTCAAGGTCGGCCCGGCGTTGCTCTGGACCGGCCTCAAGTGGGCACTCGCGATCGGCTTCATCGGCGGGCTGTTCCCGGCGTTGCGCGCGGCGCGGCTGCCGGTCACGACCGCGCTGCGCGAGCTGTAGCGGTTACGGCACGACCGGCGCGTGGTACGCGAGCGTGCCGCCGAGCGCCCAAAGCAGGATCAGCACGAGCGGCAGGTGCACGACGAGCTGCAGGAACGTGAAGCCGACCAGGTCGCGCGCCTTGAGGCCGAGGATGCCGAGCAGCGGCAGCATCCAGAACGGGTTGATCAGGTTCGGCAGCGCCTCGGCCGCGTTGTAGATCTGCACGGCCCAGCCGAGGTGGTACTGCAGGTCGTTCGCCGCCTGCATCACGTACGGCGCCTCGACGATCCATTTGCCGCCGCCGGACGGCACGAAGAAGCCGAGCACGGCCGAATACGCGCCGATGACCAGCGCGAACGTGTCGTGCGAGGCGAGCGTGACGAACAGCTCCGACAGCCGGTGCGCGAGCGTCTGCCCGTCGGCGCCCTTCGCCGTGGTCAGCAGGCCGGCGATGCCGCCGTAGAGCGGAAACTGGATCAGCACGCCGGTCGTCGCCGGCACCGCGCGCGCGACCGCGTCGAGGAAACGCCGCGGACGCCAGTGCAGCAGCAGGCCGGCCATCAGGAACAGGAAGTTGTACGTGTTCAGGTCCGCGATCGCGCCGACCGCGCCCTTCGCCGCGAACGTGCGCGCGAGCCAGAGTGCGCCGAGCGCGACGAGCAGCAGCGACAGCAGCGGGCTGTGCTCGAGCCGTTCGCCGGGCCGGCGCGGCGGCTCGGCGGCGGTCGCCGCCGCCGCGACGTCGACGCCGAACTCCGCGGCGCGCCGCGCGTGCGTGCCGCGCGGCGCCGACCACCACGCGATCAGCATCGACACCGCGATCAGCACCGCGGTCAGCGCGATCGACTGCCAGAGGAAGATCGTCTCGCCGAACGAGATCACGCCGGTGATCTTCAGCAGCGCCGGCGGCAGGCTCGCCGGGTTCGCCTGCAGCTGCGCGGCCGACGAGCTGAGCCCCATCGCCCACGACGCGCCGAGGCCGAGGTACGCGGCGGCGCCGGCGGCGCGGTAATCGAGGTCGAGCTCGGTGCGGCGCGCGAGCGCGCGCACGAGCAGGCCGCCGAAGATCAGGCTGAAGCCCCAGTTCAGCAGCGACGCGAGCATGCTGACCAGCGCGACGTACGCGATCGCGCCGCGGCCGCTGCGCGGCCAGGCCGCGAGCCGCTCGATCAGCCGCGCGACCGGCGCCGCGGTCGCGACGACGTAGCCGCCGACGACGACGAAGACCATCTGCATCGTGAACGGGATCAGGCTCCAGAAGCCCTGGCCGAACGCGTCCGCGGTCGCACCGGGCCCGGCGCCGATGCCGAGCGCGGCCAGCGCGACGACGGCGACGCCGAGCAGCGCGAACACGAACGCGTCCGGAAACCAGCGCTCGGCCCATGCGGCGCAGCGCAGCGCGGCGCGCGCCATCCAGGCTTCTTCGACAGCAGCCATCGTGGACTCCCGGCAGTGAGGCGGCCGGAAAGTAGAGCGGCCGGCGCGGCCGCGCAAGCCTTACCAAGGTCGCGGGGCCGCGCCGCTATGCGCCGCGCTCGCGCGCGATCGTGATCAGGCCGACGCCGGCGAGGATGACCGCCATCGCGGCGAGGTCGAGCGGACCGACGCGCTCGCCGCCGAGCGACGCGCCGACCAGCACGGCGACCGGCGGGTTCACGTACGCGTAGCTCGTCGCCAGCGCCGGCCGCACCGCGCTCAAGAGGTACAGGTACGCGCTGAACGCGACGATCGAGCCGAACACGCCGAGATAGACCACGGCGAGCGTCGCCTGCGCGCTCGGCGCGGCCGGAAAGCGCTCGCCGCCGAGCAGTGCGCCGCCGAGCAGCACCGCGCCGCCGGTCAGCATCTGCGCGGCCGTGTTCACTGCGGCCGGCGGCATGTCGCGGCGGCGGCTCCAGACCGATCCGAACGCCCAGGCGACCGCCGCGGTCAGCAGCGCGAGCGCGCCGAGCGGCGCGCCGGACACGCCGCCGCCGAGGTTCAGCAGCACGACGCCGGCGAAGCCGACGCCGAG
>DASWOS010000220.1:0-23997 GCA_036398645.1 Dokdonella sp.
GGACTGCGTCCTGCGCGAGCGCACCGGCGAGCTCGACGCGCGCGGCGAGGTCGTGCCGTGCGATCGCCGCCTCGAGCCGGCCGCGCTCGGGGCCCTCGCCGATGATGCGGCAGCGGAACGCGACGCCGCGCGCGGCGAGCCGCGCGAGCGCTTCGATCAGCACGTCGAAGCCCTTGATCGGATCGAGCCGGCCGACCGACAGCAGCCGCCGCGGCAGGCGGCCGTCGCGGCGGAATTCGGTCTCGCCGAGATCGAGCGCCGAGTGCACGACCTGCACCGGCACCGCGCCCGGCGCCGCCATCCAGCGCGCCATGTAGCGCACGTTGTTGCGCGTGATCGTGACGGCGAGCGCGGCCTGCGCGAGCTTCTGCCGCATCAGGTGGTCCTCGACGAAGATGTCGTGCGCGCGGCTCGTGAACGAGAACGGGCGGCCGAGCAGGCGGCCGACGAACCACGCCGTCGTCGCCGGATACGTCGCCCACGGCGCGTGGATCAGTTGCGGCGAGAACTCCTCGATCCAGCGCCACTGGCCGGCCGCGTGCGCGAGCGCGGCGAGGCTCTTCAGCAGCACCGACGGCCGCCGCCAGAGCCCGGCGACGAGCGTGGCGACGAAGCGCGTCACCGCGAGCGGACGGCGCAGCGCGAGCGCGACGAGCGCGAGCAGCGACGCGGCCGTGCCGCGCGGGTGCCGCGCGCGCGGCAGCAGCGCCGCGGCGCGCTCCTGCACGAGCGTCTCGCTCGGCGGCTTCAGCGACAGGATCGCGACGTCGGCGCCGTGTTCGATCAGCGCGTGGATCTCGCGCACGATGAACGTCTCCGACCAGCACGGAAACAGCGACAGCACGTAGAGCACGCGCAACGGGCGCGGCGCGGGCGGGGCGGGAGCGTTCACGAGAGCCGGTCCTCCTGGCGCGTGACCGTCCAGTGCGGGGCCGCGCGGCCGGTCACGAAGTCGAGCAGGCCGAGCGCCGCGTACGCGTTCATGCGCACGAACGTCGCGGCGAGCCGCAGCGGCAGGAAGCGCAGCAGCGCCGGCCTCAGGATCGCCGCGAGCGCGCCGGCGTGGAACGCGCACTGCGCGAGCAGCAGCACGAGCCAGCGCGGCGAGGTCGGCGCGAGCGCGAGGTTCGTGACGAACAGCGCGAGGATGCACCACGGCGCGAGCAGGCGCAGCCACTTGTGGCCCCACAGCCGCCAGCCGAGCGGATGCCGCCACGGCAGCAGCAGCGACGGATCGCGCGCGATCAGCTGGAAGTTGCCGGCAAGCGTGCGCCGCTTGCGGCGCGCCTCGAGCGCGGCGTCCTTCGACGGCCGGTCCCAGGCGCGTGCGTCGGCGGCGAGCACGACGCGCGCGCTGCGCGCGATCTCGAGCGGGATCCAGACGTCGTCGAGGATCAGCCCCGGCGGCACCGTCGCCGGCAGCGCGGCGCGCTTCGCCGCGTACAGCGCGCCGCTGACGCCGACGACCGAGCCGCTCTCGGCTTCCTGCGTGCGGATGAACGTCTCGTAGCGCCAGTAGAAGTCGATGCCGCTGCCGAAATCGCTGGTCGCGCGCTCGAACGCGAGCGTGCCGCCGACCGCGCCGACGGCGGGATCGGCGAGCGGGCGGAGCAGCGCGCGCAGCGCGCCGGGCTCGATCCGCTGGCGCGTGTCGGCGAACAGCACGACCTCGCCGTCGAGCGTCGGCAGCACGTCGCCGAGGCAGGCCGACTTGCCGCGGCGCAGCGGGAACACGTGCGCGCGCAGGCGCGGGTCGGCGCACTCGCGCAGCACCGTCGCGGTGCGGTCCTCGGAGCCGTCGGAGGCGACGTGGAAGCGCAGGCGGTCGGCCGGATAATCGAGCGCGGCGAGGTTCGCGAGCTTCGCGGCGAGCTCGTCGGCCGCGTTGTGCGCGACGACGACGACATCGACGCGCGGCTCCCAGTCGGCGCCCTCGACGCGCCGCGGCGCGAGCAGCGCGCGCGCGAGCAGCGCGAGCGGATAGCCGGCGTAGGTCCAGCCGAGCGCGAGGAACGCGGCGAGGAACGTCAGCTTCACGTCGGCGTTCCGTCGCGCCGCAGCAGGCGCGCGCGCAGGCGCTCGTAGCGGCGGTCGCCGAACGCGCGCTTGGCGAGGCCGAGCGCCGCGTAGCGCAGCCGCGCCGCGGCGATGCCGCGGCCGCGCAGCCAGGCCTCGAGCGTGGCGACGTCGGCGGCCGCGGTGACGGCCATGCGCGGCAGCGTGACCGGCGCCGCGGCCGAGGCGCGGCCGGGCCGCGAGCTCAGCACGTGCGCGTAGCCGCATTCGCGCGCGATCGCGGCGAAGCCGCGCGGCATGCGGCCGCCGGGCGGCGCGACCAGCGTGACCGGCGCGCCGAGCGCGTCCTCGATCGCCGCGCGCGAGCGCACGAGGTCCTCGCGCAGCCGCGTCGCGTCGAGCTCGGTGAAGTAGCGGTGGTCCCAGCCGTGCGACTGGATCGACATGCCGGCGCCGGCCATCTCACGCAGCTGCGCCCAGCTCGCGAAGCCGCGCCGACCGACGTTGGCCGGATTGACGAAGAAGTCCGCGCGCATCGCCTGCCGCAGCAGCGCCGGCAGCGCGTGCGTGAAGTTGCTGACGTGGCCGTCGTCGAACGTGATCGGCGTCGCCGCCGACGGCGCGGCGAGCCAGTCGCGCGCGCTGGTGCCGCCGCCGTGCGCGGCGAGCGCGTCGAGATGATCGCCGAAGCGCGCGAGATCGACCGTGTAGTGCGCGTCCTGGCCGTCCGGTACCGCGCCCGCCGCGTCGGCGATCGCGTGATACATCAGGACGACGCGGCGGCGCGCAGGCGTGTCGGTGGCGTTGCGCATCGTCGTGCCGGGCGTGGTCAGCGCTTGTAGACCAGCGACAGCGTGACGAGGTTGTCGCTGTAGCTCGCGACGCTCAACGTGCTGTCGCGGTCGAAGTGCACGTAGTCGAGCGACCAGATCCAGTGCGAGGTGCGCTGCCAGATCAGGCCGAGCTCGACCGACGCGTCGTCGTCGGTGCGGCCGAGATCGCCGTAGCGGCGACGCTCGCGGCCGGTCGTCGCCGCCAGCGTCCAGGTCGGATGCGGCTGCCAGGCGACGCTGGCGAGGTAGCCGGTCGAGTGCTGGCTGAGGTCGCCGTCCTCGAGGTTCGTCGACTCGATGTAGTCGAGCTGGCGCCAGAACGGCGCGACCGAGACGCGCACGTTCGTGAACGAGTGGTCGAGCTCGAGGCGCACGAACTTCTCGACGTAGAGCTGCGGCGAGATCACCGCGCCGTTGTGCGCGCTGCCGATGCCGACGTGCGCGATCTCGGCCGGATCGATGATCAGGTCCTCGCTCGCGTCGGAGAAGCGCCGCTCCACGTCGACCGAGAGGTCGGTCGCCCGCGACGGCGTCCAGTGCAGGTTCGCGTGCAGCGCCGGGCCGGAGCGGTCGCCGGAGCCGCGCAGGTCGAGCCGGCTGTAGCCGCCGTCGACGTCGAGCTTCAGGATCGGCGTCGTGCGCTGGTAGCCGAACAGCAGATCGTTGCGGTCGTAGTCGAACGGTTCGGCCTCGCGCTCGCGGTAGCGCACGCGCAGGCCGGTCGCCGACGCGCTGACGCTGTTGACCGCGTCGAGCAGGAACGACAGCGTGCCGGCGCCGCTCCAGCGGTTGCTGTCGAACGTCGTGTTCTTGTCGGCCCAGGTGTTCGTGTAGCGCAGGTCGAGCCGTCCGCGCAGCGCTTCGCTGAAGCGCGCGCGCAGCGTCGGCCCGGTGCTGAACACGTTCGTCTGCTGCTGGTTGTCCTGCGTGCTCGGCGCGAGCACGTTGATCGGCTGCCGGCCGAGGTAGTCCTCGGCGACCCAGTCGATGCGCTCCGGGCTGAGCGCCCAGTCGCCGACGCCGGACACGAGGCCGCGGAACTGGTCGCCGTACGGGCTGTGGCCGAGATAGTCGAGGTAGGACACCGAGCCCGCCGCGTTCGCGCTCAGCGCCGCGCCCTGCTCCTTGACGTCGAAGGTCAGCTCCGGCGTGATCATGTCCGCGCCGACCGGATCGGTGTGGCTCAGGTTCACGTTGTCGTCGTGGCCGACGCCGAGGCCGATCGTGTAGTCGAGCGCCGGATCGGCGCGCACGGCGCCGACCGAGGCCAGGGCCAGCCCCGCCGCCGTGATGCAACTGATGGAAGCTCGCAAGGCTCTCCTCCCCCTGTTGGCTCGGCGCGCGCGCCGGTCGCGTCCGGCGCGCGGGCTACGGCAATTCGTTGAACACGACGCCGGCGAAGCGGTTCGGATCGAACGACGCGGCCGCCTGCGCGATCGCGTTCGGCGTGTCGCGGCCGTAGCCGGCGACGAGCACGACGAAATCGGCGAGCTCGGAAAGGATGCGCGCGTCCGGCGAGCCGCGCGCCGCCGGCCCGTCGAGGAACAGGTAGCGGTCCGCATAGCGGCAGCGCAGCGAATCGAGCACGGCGCGCATGCGGAACGACGAGAAGTACTCGCCGCTGAGCTCGCGCTGCCGGCCGGCCGGGATCAGGCGCAGGCGCGGAACGCCGGTCGGGCAGATGATCGCCTCGACGCCGATCGCCGGATGGTCGAGATAGTCGATCAGCCCCGGGGTCTCCTCGGTGCCGAACGCCTTGTGCTGCGCGGCGTGGCGCGGATTGCAGTCGATCAGCAGCGCGGTCTTCGACTCGTCGAACGCGAACGCGGCGGCGAGGTTGCGCGCGACGAAGCTGCCGCCGGAGCCGGAGCTGACCGGCGCGACCATCGTCACGAAGTTCTGGTCGCCGCCGAGCGCGAGCAGGCGCGTGCGGATCTCGCGGAACGCATCGGCGAGCGGGCGCGCGGAATCGTCGCGGTGGATCAGGCGCCGCTCGTCGAGCTGGCGCGGCGCGAGCGCGCGCGGCTCGGCCATGCGCGCGATCGAGCGGCTCGCCGCGCCGCGCTGCGCGAGCTGGTGGCCGGCCGCCGACGGATCGGCGAGCTCGCCGCCTTCGGACGCGCCGCGCGGGACTTCGGGCGTGCTCATGGCAGGATCTCCAGGCGGATCCAGTACATCGCGACGTACGCGACGACGACGCCGGCGATGATCGCGAGCAGGATCGCGCCGTGGATCAGGTTGCGGCGGCGGTTCGCCGGGGTCTCGAACACCGGGATCGTCGCCAGCACCGGCACGCCGGCGACGCGCTCGATCTGCGCGGCCGAGCGCGCGCGCGGATCGAAGCGCGTGTAGCCGAGCAGCAGGCCGAGCGGCAGCGCGACGCCGAGGCCGAAGCCGGCCAGCGCGAAATGCATCAGGCGCAGTCCCGAGGGCCGCACCGGCATCGCGGCCGGCTCCTGGATCCGGAACGTCAGGCCCTGCTGCTTCTCGTCGAGGTCCATCGACACGCGCGCGTTCTCGCGGCGCTTCAGCAGGTCCTGATAGATGTCGCGGTTGACCTCGTAGTCGCGCGTCAGCTCGGCGAGCGCGTTCTCGGAGTTCGCGATGCGCTTGCTGCGCTCCATCTCGTCGTCGAGCATGCGCTCGGTCGCCGACAGCCGTGACGCGACCGCGGCGCTGTTGCGGCGCGTCTCGTTCAGCTTGCTGCGCAGGTCCTGGTAGATCGGGTTGTACTGCGCGCCGTCGTCGTTCGGGATCGGCTTGCCGGTGCCGCTCGCGATCGCGGTGCGGGTCTTCTCCTCGCGGTCGAGCGTCTCGCGCAGGTCCTGCATCTGGTGGCGGATGCGCACGACGTCGGGATAGTCGTCGGTGTAGTTCAGCAGCAGCTTGTCGAGCTGTCCCTGCAGCTCGGCGAGCTGCATGCGGATCTGACCCGCGTGCGTCTGCACCGCGGTCACCTCCGACTCGCCGGTCAGCTGCGAGGTCAGCGCGTTCTCGCGCGAGCGCTGCTCCATCAGCTCCATGCGCGCCTGCTCGATCTGGCTGCGCAGCTGGCTGATCCGCGTGTTGCTGTCGGCCTCGCCGCCGGGGCGCGCGTCGACGTTGGCCTGACGGTACGCCTTCAGCTTGTCCTCGGCGTCGGTCAGCTTCTGGTGGTAGGCCTGCACCTGGCTGTCGATGAACTCGAACGCGTTGCGGCTCTCGCGCTCCTTCGCCGCGAGGCTCTCCTGGATGAACAGCTCGGCGAAGCGCTGGGTCACGCGGAACGCGCGCGTCGGATCGCTGTCGGCGTAGGTGATCTGGATCAGGTTGTCGCGCGGGCTGGTGATCTTCGTGCGGTTCGCGATCGCCTCGATCATGCGGTCCTGGTCGATCGGCGACGGGTTCTGCGCGAGCCAGCCGCCGGTCGCGAGGATCTCGCCCATGACCTTGCGGCTGAAGATGACCTCGCGCGCGATCGAGGCGCGGTCGGCGACGCCGGTGGCGACCGCGCGGCCTTCCATCAGGCCGGTGACGATGTTGCTCTCCTGCACGAGGATCGTCGTCGACGACTCGTACTTCTTCGGCAGCAACACGCCGATCGCGAGCGCCGCGAGCGCGATGACCGCGAACAGCGTGCCGAGCGCGAGCTTGCGCCGCCGCGCTTCCTTCACGAGGATCGGCGCCAGTTCGCCGATCGGCATCATCGCGCCTGCCATCGCCGGCTCCGTCAGAACACGCGTTCGGGGACGGTGATCACGTCGCCGGGCTGTGCGGGGTAGTTCGTCGACAGGTCGCCTTTCTTCAGGATCTGGTCGAGCCTGACCGCGTAGGCCTTCGTCGCCTCGCCGTCCTTGCGGTAGAGCTCGGTGCGGTCGCCGGAGGCGAATTCGGTCGTGCCGCCGGCCGCGAGCACCGCGTCGAGCACGGTCATGCCTTGCCGGTACGGCACCGAGATCGGCTGCCGCACCGCGCCGGTCACGCGCACGCGGGAAAGGTACTCGTGGCTGCGCAGATCGGTCAGGATCACCGCGACCTGCGGATCGCGCACGTACGCCTTGAGCTTCTCGGCGATCTCGCTCGAGACCTCCTCCGGCGTGCGGCCGCCGGCGGCGACGTCGCCGATCAGCGGCACCGAGATCATGCCGTCCGGCCGCACCGGCACCTTCGTGTCGAGGTCCGGGTTGTGCCAGACCGAGATCTGCAGCAGGTCGTCGACGCCGATCCGGTAGACGCTGACGGCCTGCGCGGCCGGATCGACCGGCGGCGGCGCGCCGGTGCTCGCGGTCGTCGCGCAGCCGGCGACGAGGAGCAGCACGAGGACGGCACTCAGCAAATGGCGGAAGCGATTCATCGCGATGTCCTCCCCGGGGACTAAAATGTGAAACGTATCACATTCCTGGCTCCCCGACCGTGACGAGCCGAGCGGCCGGGCCCGGCCCGCCGCGGCGCCGGGCCTCAAGCATAGTCCCGTCGCCGCCGTCGCGCGGCGGCGGCGGCGCCTAACATCGGTAGAACTGCCGGTACCAGTCGACGAAACGGCCGACGCCGACCTCGATCGGCGTCGACGGCGAGTAGCCGGTGTCGCGCGACAGCTCGGCGACGTCGGCGTAGGTGTCCGGCACGTCGCCCGGCTGCAGCGGCAGCAGGATCTTCTCGGCCTTGCGCCCGAGCTTGTCCTCGAGCACCTCGATGTAGTGCGCGAGCTCGACCGGCCGATGGTTGCCGATGTTGTAGACGCGGTACGGCGCCGCCGACGACGCGGCGCTCGGATTCAGCGGATCGAAGTCCGGGTCCGGGCCCGGCACGCGGTCGAGCGTGCGGATCACGCCTTCGACGATGTCGTCGACGTAGGTGAAGTCGCGCGTGTGGCGGCCGTGGTTGAACACCTCGATCGGCTCACCGGCGAGGATCTTGCGCGTGAACAGGAACAGCGCCATGTCCGGGCGGCCCCACGGACCGTAGACCGTGAAGAAGCGCAGGCCCGTCGTCGGCAGCCGGTAGAGATGGCTGTAGGTGTGCGCCATCAGCTCGTTCGCCTTCTTCGTCGCCGCGTACAGGCTGACCGGATGGTCGACCGAGTCGCGCACCGAGAACGGCAGCTTGCGGTTCGCGCCGTAGACCGAGCTCGACGACGCGTAGACGAGGTGCTCGACACCGCCGTGGCGGCACGCCTCGAGCACGTTGATGAAGCCGACGAGGTTGCTCTCGACGTACGCGTACGGGTTCTCGAGCGAGTAGCGCACGCCGGCCTGCGCGGCGAGATTGACGACGCGCTGCGGGCGGAACTCGGCGAACGCGCGCTCGAGCGCGGGGCGGTCCTCGAGCGAGTCGCGCACGAAGCGGAAGCCCGCCTGCGGCGTCAGCCGCGCGAGCCGCGCCTCCTTCAGCGTCGGGTCGTAGTACGCGTTGACGTTGTCGTAGCCGAGCACTTCGTCGCCGCGCGCGAGCAGACGTTCGCTCAGGGCCGAGCCGATGAAACCCGCGGCGCCGGTGACGAGGATTCGCATGAGGTCGCTCCTGCGTTGCTGGGCTGGATGGGAATGCGCCGCGGCCGCCGGCGTGCGCGGCCGCGCGGCGCTACAGGCGGTCGTCGACGGCTTCGCGCGGCAGCGCCTGCTTGACGTCGAACAGCACGCTGCCGGGCTTGCCGAGCTTGCGGATGCCCTCGGCGCCGAGCTCGACGAACTGGTCGTGCGCGACCGCGAGGATCACCGCGTCGTACTTGCCGGGCGCGAGCTCGGCGACCAGCTCCAGGCCGTACTCGTGACGCGCCTCGTCGGCGTCGACCCACGGGTCGTAGACGTCGACGTTCGCGTGATAGCTCTTCAGCTCGCCGACGACGTCGACGACGCGCGTGTTGCGCAGGTCCGGGCAGTTCTCCTTGAACGCGAGGCCGAGCACGAGGATGTTCGAGCCGGCCACGTGGATGCGCCGTTGCGTCATCAGCTTGACGACGCGGTGCGCGACGTGCTCGCCCATGCCGTCGTTGATGCGCCGGCCGGACAGGATGACTTCCGGGTGGTAGCCGATCTGCTGCGCCTTGTGCGTCAGGTAGTACGGATCGACGCCGATGCAGTGGCCGCCGACGAGGCCCGGCTTGAACGGCAGGAAGTTCCATTTCGTGCCGGCCGCGGCGAGCACCTCGCTGGTGTCGATGCCGAGCCGGTGGAAGATCAGCGCGAGCTCGTTGATCAGCGCGATGTTGAGGTCGCGCTGCGTGTTCTCGATGACCTTGGCCGCCTCGGCGACGCGGATGCTCGACGCCTTGTGCGTGCCCGCGGTCACGACGCGGCGGTACAGCGCGTCGACGAACTCGGCGACCTCCGGCGTCGAGCCCGAGGTGACCTTCAGGATCGTCTCGAGCCGATGCTGCTTGTCGCCCGGATTGATGCGCTCGGGGCTGTAGCCGGCGTAGAAGTCGACGTTGTATGCCAGGCCCGACTCGCGCTCGATGATCGGCACGCAGACCTCCTCGGTCGCGCCGGGGTAGACCGTCGACTCGAACACGACGACGCCGCCGCGGCGGATCGCGCGGCCGACCGTGCGGCTGGCCGATTCGAGCGGGGTCAGGTCCGGCCGCTTCGCGTCGTCGATCGGCGTCGGCACGGTCACGATGAACACGTCGCACTCGGCGAGATCGGTCGCGTCGGCGCTGAAGCTGAGCTGCGCGGCGGCCCTGAGCTCCTCGGGCGTGACCTCGAGCGTGTGGTCGCGGTGCTCGAGCAGCTCGGCGATGCGCGCACGGTTGATGTCGAAGCCGAGCGTCGGCAGCCGCCGCCCGAAGCCGACCGCGAGCGGCAGGCCGACGTAACCGAGGCCGATCACGGCGACGCGCGTGTCTTCGGGACGGGGCAGGGCGGCGGCGTCCATCGAGCGCTCCGGGGCGGGGAGCGGCAAGTCTAGCAAGAGCCGCCCGCTCCGGCTTCGGCGACGCGGCCGGCGACCGCGCCGCCGCGGCGCCGCGTGGGCTCGTCGGCGCGCCGCGTCACGCAGCGGCCGCGCGCGCACGCGCCGACCGGCGCATGCGCGTGCCGCTACGCGCCGGCGTCGCCGCGATCGTCCAGCAGATCGAGGAACGACGGCGCGACCGGCTCGATCCGGACCAGGGGTCGTTCGAGCAGGACGTCCTCGTGATCGATGCGGACGATCGGCGGCTCGTCCCGCTCGACGCGGCTAGTCGAAGCAAATCGGGTCGTAGCTCCCGCTCGACGGCCGGCCGAACTGCAGGAAGCGGTGCCGGATCAGCCAGGGCGACAGAAAGCGATCGTGAAACGGCGCGGCGCCGATGTCCGTATCGTCGGCGCCGCCGAGGTTCGCGAACACCTCGATGCCGCCGACGTCGAAGCACGTGAAGCAGTAGCGCTCGAGCAGCTGCCGGAACGACGGCGGCAGCATCGCGCCGAAGCGACATTCGACGGCCGCGAGCCACGGCACCGCGTCGATTCGCTCGAACGGATAGCCGGCCGCGTCGAGGCGCGCGACCGCCGCGTCGAGGCGCGCGAGCAGCGCCGCCGGTGCGGACGCGGCGGCGGCGCTCACGCGCCGACCGCGCCGCGCCGCGTACGTCCGCCGCGTGGCGCGCCGAGGCGAAACGCATGCGCGGTATC
Organism: Dokdonella sp.; assembly: GCA_036398645.1. Classification (GTDB taxonomy): domain Bacteria; phylum Pseudomonadota; class Gammaproteobacteria; order Xanthomonadales; family Rhodanobacteraceae; genus Dokdonella_A. Next base: position 10,439 of record DASWOS010000220.1, read on the forward strand.
GATCACGCCGCGCCGGACGCGCGGCGCAGGCGGCACGCGTTTCACGGTTTTTTCGGCCGCTGCCAGCCCGGCACGGTGGTCTGCCGCGCGCGCGCGACGGTCAGCTCGCCGGCCGGGGCCTCCTTGCCGATCACGGAGCCGGCGCCGATCGTCGCGTCGCGGCCGATCCGCACCGGCGCGACCAGCGCCGTGTTCGAGCCGATGAACGCGCCGTCCTCGATCGTCGTCGCGTGCTTGTCCGCGCCGTCGTAGTTGCAGGTGATTGTGCCGGCGCCGACGTTGACGCGCGCGCCGATCTCCGCGTCGCCGAGGTAGGCGAGGTGATTCGCCTTGCTGCCCTCGCCGATGCGCGTCTTCTTCGTCTCGACGAAGTTGCCGACGTGCACGCCGGCGCCGAGCTCGGTGCCGGGCCGCAACCGCGCGAACGGACCGATGTCGCACGGCCCGTGCGTGACGACGCCGTCAAGGTTGCAGTGCGAGTGCACGACGGTGCCGGCCGCGAGCGTCGAGTTGCGCACGCGGCAGAACGGACCGATGCGGACCTCGTCGCCGAGCTCGACAAGGCCCTCGAGGATCACGTCGACGTCGATCTCGACGTCGCGGCCGACGCGCACGTCGCCGCGCACGTCGAAGCGCACCGGGTCGGCGAAGCGCACGCCGGCCGCGGCCAGCGCGGTCGCGCGCATGCGCTGATGGGTGCGCTCGAGCGCGGCGAGCTGCCACGGATCGTTCGCGCCGAACACTTCCTGCGGATTGATGCACAGGCTCGCCTCGGCCGGCTCGCCTTCCTCGTTCGCCTGCGCGTAGACGTCGGTCAGGTAGTACTCGCGCTGCGCGTTCGCGTCGGTCAGGTTGTTGATCCACACGCGCAGGCGGCGCGCGTCGGCGGCGAGGATGCCGCTGTTGACCCAGGTGATCGCGCGCTGCTCCGGCGTGCAGTCCTTCTCCTCGACGATCGCGCGCACGCGGCCGATGCCGTCGCGCACGACGCGGCCGTAGCCGTAGGGGTTCTCGAGCTGCGTCACCAGCGCGGCGAGCGGCGCCTCCAGCGCGAGCAGCTTGCGCAGCGTGTCGGTGCGGATCAGCGGCACGTCGCCGTACAGCACGAGCACGCGCGCGTCCTCGGGCACGCTCGGCATCGCGAGCTTGACCGCGTGGCCGGTGCCGCGCTGCTCGGGCTGGTGCACCCAGGACAGGTCGCCGAGATCGGTCAGCGCCGCGCGCACCTGCTCGCCGAGATGGCCGTAGACGACGTGGATGCGCACCGGCTGCAGCGCGCGCGCGGTGTCGAGCACGTGCGCGAGCATCGGCCGTCCGGCCAGCGGCATCAGCACCTTCGGCCGCGCCGACTTCATGCGCTTGCCCTCGCCGGCGGCGAGGACGATCACGTGCAGGGGAACGGGCATCGGCGGTCTCCGCGGGGGTGCGACATTCTAGGCCAAGCACCGCCGCGCGCCGACGCCGGCGCCGCGGCTTGCTAAGCTGGCCGGGTCCTTCCGAAGCGCCGATCCGGCGAAGCGATGAGCCGAACGAACTCCGGCGGCGCGCCCGGCGCCGCGAACGACCCGCACGCACGCGCGCCGGCGGCGACCGCCGCGGCCGCGCAGGCGCTGCGCCGCGGCGAGGCGTGGCTCGACCGCGGCGACTACGCGGCCGCGGAGCGCTGCTTCGCCGACGGCCTGCGCCTCGCGCCGGACGATCTCGACCTGCTGCGCGGCCGCGCGATCGCGCTGCACCACCTGCGCCGCCCGCAGCAGGCGATCGCGCTGCTCGGCGACGTCGTCGCGCGGCGGCCCGACGACGCGCCGGCGTGGAACGCGCTCGGCAGCGCGCTCGGCGAGCACGGCGACCTCGCCGGCGCGGCCGCGGCGCTGCGCCGCGCCTGCGAGCTCGAGCCCGGCTTCGCCGCCGGCTGGTTCAACCTCGGCAAGACGCTGAACCTGCTCGGTCGCGTCGACGCCTCGATCGAGCCGCTGCGGCGCGCGCTCGCGATCGATCCCGGCTTCGCGTCCGCGCATTTTCTGCTCGCCGAGGCGTACATGGCGCTCGGCCGCACCATGGAATCGGCCGCGCAGTACCGCCGCCTGCTCGACGTGCATCCGCGCTCGGGGCTGGCCTGGTGGGGGCTCGCGAACCTGAAGTCGGTGCGCCTCGACGACGCTGACGTCGCCGCGCTCGAGGCGCTGCTCGCGCGCGGCGAGCTCGCCGGCGACGAGCACATCGCCGCGCGGTTCGCGCTCGCCAAGGCGCTCGACGACCGCGGCCGCGCCGCCGACGCGTTCGCCGCGTACGTCGCCGCGAACGCGCTCGCGCGCGGCCGCTTCCGCTGGAACTCGACCGCGTTCCGCACCTGGCTCGCGCGCACGCTGGCCGCGTTCGCGGCGCCGGCCGCGCCGCTCGACGCGTCGCTCGGCGCCGAGGCGATCTTCCTGGTCGGACTGCCGCGCTCGGGTTCGACGCTGACCGAACAGATCCTCGCCGCGCATCCGCAGGTCGAAGGCGCCGGCGAGCTGCCGGATCTCGGGCAGCTGATCGCCGAGGAATCGCGCCGGCGCGGCCGGCCGTTCCCGGACTGGGTCGCCGAGGCCGGCGCGGCCGACTGGCAGCGGCTCGGCCGCGACTATCTCGCGCGCACCGCGCGCTGGCGCACGCGGCGGCCGCGCTCGACGGACAAGGCGCCCGGCAACTGGGTGCTGATCGGCGCGATCCGCGCGATGCTGCCCGGCGCGCGCATCGTCGACTGCCGCCGCGATCCGGTCGAGACGTGCTGGTCGTGCTTCCGCCAGATCTTCTGGGCCGGCCACGAATACAGCTACGACCTCGCCGACCTCGCCGACTACTGGCACGCGTACGACGAGGCGATGCGCGTCTGGCAGGCGCGCGCTCCGGGCCGCATCCGCACGCAGGTGTACGAGGCGCTGCAGGCCGAGCCGGAGGCGCAGACGCGCGCGCTGCTCGACTTCTGCGGCCTGCCGTTCGACGCGGCGTGCCTGCGCTTCCACGAGGCCGAACGCAGCGTCATGACCGCGAGCGCGGCGCAGGTCCGCGAGCCGCTGCGCCGCGACACCGCGCGCGCGCCGCGCTACGGCGCGCTGCTCGAGCCGCTGCGCCGCGCGCTCGCGCGCTGAGCCGCCGCGGCGCCGCTACGCGCGCGCGCCGCCGCTCTGCGCGGTGGGCTGCGGCACGCCGGCGTGCACGCGGCGCACCGCGCGGCCGGACGGATCGGCGTGGCCGGCGAACTCCTGCGACCAGCGGTACGCGGTCGGCGTCGAGCACGCGATGCTCGGGCCGCCCGGCACGAGGCGCGCGGCGTGGTCGCCGGGGAAGTGCTTCTCGAACAGCACGCGGTACAGGAACGCCTCCTTGCTCGTCGGCGGATTGACCGGAAAGCGCTGCGCGGCGATCGCGAGCTGCGCGTCGCCGACCGCGGCTTCCGCGTGTGCCTTCAGCGAATCGATCCAGTCGTAGCCGACGCCGTCCGAGAACTGCTCCTTCTGCCGCCAGAGGATCTCGTCCGGCAGCAGGCCGCGGCCCGCTTCGCGCAGGATGCGCTTCTCGATGCGGCCGCCGGACGGCCGCTTCGCCGACGGCGCGGTGCGCATCGCGACGTCGAGGAACTCGCGGTCGAGGAACGGCACGCGCGCCTCGACGCCCCAGGCCAGCATCGCCTTGTTCGCGCGCAGGCAGTCGTAGGAGTGCAGCGCGTCGAGCTTGCGCACGAGCTCGTCGTGGAACTCGCGGTCGTCCGGCGCCATGTGGAAGTACAGGTAGCCGCCGAAGATCTCGTCCGCGCCTTCGCCGGACAGCACCATCTTGATGCCCATCGCGCGGATGCGGCGCGCGAGCAGGTACATCGGCGTCGACGCGCGGATCGTCGTCACGTCGTAGGTCTCGACGTGGTAGATCACGTCCGCGAGCGCGTCGAGGCCTTCCTGCACGGTGAAGTGGAACTCGTGGTGCGCGGTGCCGAGCGCGTCGGCGACCGTGCGCGCGGCGGCGAGGTCCGGCGAGCCCTCGAGGCCGATCGAGAACGTGTGCAGGCGCGGCCACCACGCCTCGCTGCGGTCGTCGTCCTCGACGCGGCGCGCGGCGAAGCGCGCGGTGATCGCCGCGATCAGCGACGAATCGAGCCCGCCCGAGAGCAGCACGCCGTACGGCACGTCGGTCATCAGGTGGCTGTGCACGGCGCGCTCGAGCGCGGCGCGGATCGCGGCCGGATCGGCCGGGCCGTGCTCGACCGCGTCGTACTCGCGCCAGTCCGGCCGGTAGTAGCGCTCCGGCGCGGCCATCGCGGCGGTCTGGTAGCAGCCGGGCGGGAACTCCTCGACGCTGACGCAGACCTCGACGAGCGCCTTCAGCTCCGACGCGGCGTAGACGCGGCCGTCGGCGTCGCGGCCGACGTAGAGCGGCACGATGCCGATCGGATCGCGCGCGATCAGCCAGTCGCCGGCCGCCTTGTCCCACAGCGCGAACGCGAACATGCCGCTCAATTCCGCGAGGAACGCCGCTCCGCGCGCGCGGTACAGCGGCAGGATCACCTCGCAGTCGGATTCGGTGCGGAACGGATAGCCGCTGGCGAGGCGCCGGCGCAGCTCGCGATGGTTGTAGATCTCGCCGTTGACCGCGAGCACCTGATCGCCGTCGCTCGACAACAGCGGCTGCGCGCCGGCGACGACGTCGACGATCGCGAGCCGCTCGTGCGCGAGCACGGCGCGGTCATCCGCGTACACGCCGCTCCAGTCCGGTCCGCGGTGGCGCAGCAGGCGCGCCTGGCGCAGCGCGAGTGCGCGCAGCGGCGCGGCGCCGCCGGCGGGATCGAAGATGCAGAAGAAGCCGCACATGCCACATCGCTCCGCGCTCGGGAGAACCAAGCACACACGCGCGCGGCGCCGCTGTCAATGGCGCGCGGCCTCAGTCGAAGCCGCCGGCGAAGATCGGGTCGGCGCGGCGCTCGACCGCGCCGAGGTCCGGTGCGGCGCCGGCGTAGTCGTCGTCGATGCCGGGCAGCGCGACGCCGCGGTCGACGAGCGCGCTGCCCGCGGTCGGCGTGAAGTCGCCGTCGGCCGGATCGGTGAGCGAAGGCGGCGCGGAGATCGCGTGCGCCTCCTGGCCGATCGCCGCCGCGAGCGCGGACAGGTCGGCGTAGCTCGCGCCGTCCCAGTACGCGAGCGGCGCGCCGGACGTGTACAGGTCGTCGTCGTCGAACGAGACCGGGATCGGGTTTTCCTTCGTCAGCGCGCGATGCGTGCCGGCGTAGACGTTGTCGCGGCTGGTCAGCCCGCTGGCGCTGCCGGGCTCCATCAGCACGAGCGCGTCGGTGTCGGCGACGGTGGTCACGAACGTGTTGTGGTAGACGAACGTCGGGCCGACCGGGGTCGGATAGTCGCTGTTGATCTTGATCGCGCTCGAGACCTGGCCGTCGACCCGCGCCGAATGCGTGTTGCCGAGATCGTAGGCCGTGTTGCGCACGATCCAGACCGGGCCGACGCCGGCCGGCGCGATCGCGAACGCCATCAGCGAATCGCGGATCCGGTTGCCCCACAGCCGCACGTTCGCGCAGTGGCCTTCGGTCTCGGTCGCGTCGTCGGCGTGGTCGGCGAACGCGTTGTCGTAGACGTCGGTCTCGTTCGTGAAGCCCGACGGCGGCGGCTCCGAGCCGCACGGCGCGATGCCGTCGAACGTGCCGTGCACGCGGTTGCGCCGGATCACGTTGCCGCGGCCGACGTCGTCGGTCAGCAGCACCGCGTCGTTCTCGGCGCCGCTGCCCTTGACCATGGCCCACGGCCAGCCGTCGATCGAGCGGTCGCCGATGTCGTTGCCGTCGACGAGGTTGCGGTCGCCGCCCTTGATCCAGACGCCGGCGCGGTCGACGTCGTGAATGCGGTTGCCGGCGACGCTGCAGTCGCTCGCGTAACGCAGGTACACGCCCTTGCCGTACTCGTCGCTGCCGTAGTCGCGGATCTCGAGGTTCTCGACGCGCACCCGGGCGACGCCGTCGAGCACGAAGCCGGCGTCGAGCCGCGCGACCTCGACGCGCCGCGCGGCCGGCGCCGAGCCGTCGGCGAACTTGATCGAGAGCGTCGTGCCGTCGAACACGAAGCCGCCCGGCGCGCCGGCGGCGAGCGCGCGCAGTTCCGCGACGCTCGCGTAGCGGTAGAGCCGCCCCTGATCGCTGACGACGTGCGCGGTCGCGAAGCCCGGCACGAGCGACCAGACGCCGCCGCCGGCGTCGGTCCAGCTCGCGCCGGCCTCGATCGCCGCGTCGGCGCCTTCGAGGATCGCGCCGTCCGCGCCGGCGCGGAACACGATCGGATGCTCGGCGGTGCCCGACGTCGCGACGGTCACGCTCTCGCGATAGACGCCCGGCGCGATCGAGACGAGGTCGCCGGGCCGGCTCAGGTCCGCCGCGCGCTGGATCGTGCGCAGCGCCTGCGCCGGGCTCGAACCGTCGCGATCGTCGTCGCCGTCCGGCGCGACGTAGAGCGTGCGCAGCGGCGCGAACGCGGCCGCCTCGGCGCGCGTGGAGACGCTGGTCGTGCGGCTCGGCGTCGCGCCGGCGCCGTCCGCGTCGGCGAGCGTCACGCGCACGTCGTAGACGCGCCCCGCGTCGAGCCCGAACAGACTGCCGACGAAGTGCGTCGCGTCGACGCGGACCAGCGGCTGGCCTGCGCGGAACGCCGCGTCGCCTTCGGCGCGCCATTCGAGCCGCGCGCTCGCGTCGCGGTCGTCGTCGCCGGACACGGTCGCGACGACGCCGGCGGCCTGCAGCGTGCCGTACGCGTCGAGCGCGTCGAAGCCGACCGCGTCCTGCGCCGCGGCGGGGCGGAGCACCGCGCCGAGCAGCGCGGCGAGGGCGAAACGGCGGAACGTCGACATCGAACGATCGGGAGCGGGCGGCACTTTCTCGCGGGCGCGGGCATACTGCCACGCTCGGCGCGGCGACGGCGAGTGCACCCGCTCGCCGCCGCCGGAGAGCGCCGCCCGAGGGACCGCCGATGGCCGAACGGATGACGTTGCCGCTGCGCGTGCGCCGCGCCGCGCCGGCCGCGCTGGTCTGGGCCGGCGCGCTCGCCTGCGCGGGCGGGCTCGTCGCCGCGCGGAGCTGGAGCGTGCTGCCGTGGCGGCGCTGCGCCGACTCGCTGCTGCTCGCGCTCGTCGCCGCCGCGCTCGCCGCGCCGTTGTGCCTGCGCCGGCGCTGGGCCTGGGCGAACGGCCTCGCCATGGTCTGGCTCGCCGCGCTCGCGTGCTTCGCCGGGCCGCTGCCGCTGCTCGCGGCCGCGCTGACCGGCGCGGCGGCGATCGCCGCCGGGACCCTGCTGCTGCCGCGCGCGCTGCCGGCGGCGCCGGCGCTCGCGCTGCCGATCGGGCTCGTGCTGATCGCCGGCACGCTCGGCTGGCTGCTGCCGTATCCGGTCCACGGCCGCGGCGTGTACGTCGCGCTGCTCGGCGGCGTCTGCCTCGTGCGCGCGCGCGCGCTCGGCGCGACCGTCACCGCGGCGTGGCGCGACGCGCAGGCCGCGATCCGCGCCGAGCCGCGGCTCGCGGCGGCCGCGATCATGCTGCTCGGCCTCGCCTCGACCGGCGCCTGGCTGCCGACGATGCAGGCCGACGATCTCGCCTATCATCTCGCGCTGCCGAGCGAGCTGCAGCGCGACGGCGCGTACCTCGCCGACCCGGCCGTGCAGATCTGGGCGTTCGCGCCGTGGCTCGGCGACGTCGTGCAGGCCGTCGCGCAGGTGCTCGCCGGCGGCGAGGCGCGCGGCGCGGTCGACGCGCTCTGGGTCGCCTCGGCCGCCGCGTCGCTCGGCGCGCTCGCTGCCGCGCTCGGCGCCGGCGCACGCGGCGGCTGGCTCGTCGTCGCGGTGTTCGCGAGCTTGCCGCCGCTCGCCGCGCTCGCCGCCGGCATGCAGACCGAGCTGCCGGCGACGGCGCTGCTCGCCGCGTTCGCGTTGGCGGTCGTGCTGCGCGACGCGCGCCTCGGCGCCGCGCGCGCGGCGCTCGCCGGCGGCCTCGTCGCGCTGAAGTTCGGCCAGGCCGTCGCCGCGCTCGTCGTGCTCGCCTGGTCCGTCGCCGCCGGCCGCGGCAAGCTCGACGCGCGGCGGCTGCCGCCGGCGCTCGCAGTGTTCGCGCTGCTCGCCGGCTCGAGCTACTTCCGCGCGTGGCAGGCGACCGGCAATCCGATGCTGCCGTTGTTCAACGACGTGTTCCGTGCCTCCGTGCTGCCGCCGCAGCAGCTCGACGATCCGCGCTGGCACGCCGGCTTCGGCCCCGCGCTGCCGTGGTCGATCACGTTCGACACGCAGCGCTACCTCGAGGCGTGGAACGGCGGATTCGGCTTCGCGCTGGTCGCGCTCGCCGGCGCCTGGGTGCTCGCGCTCGTGCGCGCGCCGACGCGCGGGCTCACCGTGGCGGCGACGATGGTCGCGCTGCTGCCGCTCGTGCCGATGCAGTACGCACGCTACGCATTCCCCGGGCTCGTGCTGCTGCTGCCGCCGCTGCTCGCCGCGGCGGACGCCGCGCTCGGGCCGCGCCGGGCGGCGCAGCTCGCGCTCGCGTTGTGCGCGCTGAATCTCGCATTCCAGGCCAACGCGAACTGGCTGCTGCACGTGAACGCGGTGCGGCGCCTCGTCGCCGACGCCGGCGACGCGAGCGGCGTGCTCGGCCGCTATGCGCCGGAACGGATGCTCGCGGCCGAGGTGCGCCGCCGCGATCCGGGCGATTCGATCGTGCTCGCGGTCGGCGGCGAGGCGCCGCCGCTGGCCGAGCTCGGCCGCCGCGCGCTCGGCGTGTCGCACTACGCGCCGGCGCTGAAGGCGCGCGGCGACGCGGCCGACGCGGACGCGAGCGGTACGTGCTGGTGCGCGCTGATCGCGGCGACGCGCGCGCGCTGGCTCGTGCTCGAGCCGGAGCGGATCGGTGACGCGCTGCGCGCCGGACTCGGCCGCTGCGGCGCGGAGCGCGCGCTCGGCGTCGGCGGCGCGGAGCTCTGGAGCGTCGGCGCGGCCGACGCGGGGGCGCGATGAGCCTCGCGCGGCAGGGATCGCGCTTCGTGCTCGTCGGCTGCGCGCAGTGCGCGCTCGACTGGAGCGTCATGGTCGGGCTGAGCCGCGCCGGCGCCGCGGTCGCGGCGGCGAACATCGCCGGCCGCGCGGTCGGCGCGCTGCTCGGGTTCTGGTTGAACGGCACGATCACGTTCGCGAGCGCGGACGCGCGGCCCGGCTGGCGGCAGTTCGCGCGCTACGCGGTGCTCTGGTGCGCGAACGCGGCGCTCAGCACCGCCGCGGTGAGCGCGCTGGACTTGGCGCACGGCCGGCGCTCGGCCTGGATCGGCAAGCCGCTCGTCGACGGCGCGATCGCGCTGGCGAGCTTCCTCGTCTCGCGGCGCTGGGTGTACCGCTATCGCTGAGCGCGGATCAGTGCTTCAGCGTGCGGCGCAGCCGCTCGAGCGCCTGCAGCTGCGCGACCGCCTGCGCGAGCTGCGCCTGCGCCTGCGCGACTTCGAGCGCGTCGCTGCGATCGGCGAGCATGCGCTCGGCTTCGTCCTTCGCCTTGCGCGCGGCGGCCTCGTCGAGGTCGGCGGCGCGGATCGCGGTGTCGGCGAGCACGGTGACGACCTGCGGCTGCACCTCGAGGATGCCGCCGGAGACGTAGAAGAACTGCTCGTCGCCGTTCTCGAGCTGCACGCGCACCTGGCCCGGCTTCAGCCGCGTGATCAGCGGCGCGTGGCGCGGCGCGATGCCGAGCTCGCCGAGCTCGCCGGTCGCGATGACCATGCGCGCCTCGCCGTGGAAGATCTCTTCCTCGGCGCTGACGATGTCGCAACGGATCGTGGTCATGGTGGTCTCTCGCTTGGGTTCGTCGACGGGATCGGATCGGGGAGCGGAACGGCCGGCGCCGTGAGCGGCGCCGCGCCGCGCGGAGGGCCGCCTCAGGCGGCCTTCTTCTCCATCGTCTTCGCCTTCTCGAACGCCTCGTCGATGCTGCCGACCATGTAGAACGCCTGCTCGGGCAGGTGGTCGCACTCGCCCTCGACGATCATCTTGAAGCCGCGGATCGTCTCCTTCAGCGGCACGTACTTGCCCGGCGCGCCGGTGAACACCTCGGCGACGTGGAACGGCTGCGAGAAGAAGCGCTCGCACTTGCGCGCGCGGTAGACCGTCTGCTTGTCTTCCTCGCTGAGCTCGTCCATGCCGAGGATCGCGATGATGTCCTTGAGCTCCTTGTAGCGCTGCAGCGTGCCCTGCACGCGGCGCGCGACCTCGTAGTGCTCCTGACCGATCACGAGCGGGTCGAGCTGGCGGCTCGTCGAGGCGAGCGGATCGACGGCGGGGTAGATGCCGAGGCTCGCGATGTCGCGCGACAGCGCGACGGTCGAGTCGAGATGCGCGAACGTCGTCGCCGGCGACGGGTCGGTGTAGTCGTCGGCCGGCACGTAGACGGCCTGGATCGAGGTGATCGAGCCGGTCTTCGTCGAGGTGATGCGCTCCTGCAGCACGCCCATCTCCTCGGCCAGCGTCGGCTGGTAGCCGACCGCCGACGGCATGCGGCCGAGCAGCGCGGACACCTCGGTGCCGGCCAGCGTGTAGCGGTAGATGTTGTCGATGAAGAACAGCACGTCCTTGCCCTTGCCGGTCTCGTCCTTCTCGTCGCGGAAGTACTCGGCCATGGTCAGGCCGGTCAGCGCGACGCGCAGACGGTTGCCCGGCGGCTCGTTCATCTGGCCGTAGACCATCGCGACCTTCGACTGCGTCTTGTCGTCGAGCTTGACGACGCCGGCGTCGATCATCTCGTGATAGAAGTCGTTGCCCTCGCGCGTGCGCTCGCCGACGCCGGCGAACACGGACAGGCCCGAGTGCTGCGTCGCGATGTTGTTGATCAGCTCGAGCATGTTCACGGTCTTGCCGACGCCGGCGCCGCCGAACAAGCCGACCTTGCCGCCCTTCGCGAACGGGCAGACCAGGTCGATGACCTTGATGCCGGTCTCGAGCAGCTCGCTCGCCGCGGCCTGCTCGTCGTAGGACGGCGCGCCGCGGTGGATGACCCAGCTCTCCTGCTCGCCGATCGGGCCGGCCTCGTCGATCGGGTTGCCGAGCACGTCCATGATGCGGCCGAGCGTCGCCTTGCCGACCGGCACCTTGATGCCTTCGCCGGTGTTCCTCGCGACGAGACCGCGCTTGAGGCCGTCGGTCGAGCCGAGCGCGATCGTGCGCACGACGCCGTCGCCGAGCTGCTGCTGCACCTCGAGCGTGATCGGCGCGGCGGCGCCTTCGACCTTCAGCGCGTCGTACACCTTCGGCACGGATTCGCGCGGGAACTCGACGTCGACGACGGCGCCGATGATCTGTACGACTTTACCTGTGCTCATTTGCCAATCCTCTGATGCATGTCTGTTCGGGTCAAAAGCGCCGGCGCTCAGAAAATCCTGCGGTCGTCGATCGACATCGCGACCGCGTCGACGTCGATCGCGGTGACGACCGGGTCGTCTCCGCGGAGCTCCACCGTCGTGATCTCGTAGGCGACGACCTGCACGCGGCGGCCCTGCTCGGTGTAGGTCTCGCGCACCTTGTAGCTCGCCTTCGCCGACAAGCCGGAGCGATCGACGTCGATCTCCGGCTTCGCCGTCTCGTATTCGCGGTTCGTGTGCTTCGCCGCGGCGGCGGTCTCGTCGGCGACGTACTGCCGCTTGTCCTTCTTCGTGACCTTCTTGCCGCCGTCCTTGCCCGGAAAGCTCGTCGTGATGACGCAGTCGTCGGACATGTACGACGCGGCCGTGCGCGGGTCGCCGTTCGCGGTCGCCGCCTCCATCGCCTCGACGACGCCGGCGACCTGCGCCCGGGTCAGCCGCGCGGCCGCGGCGCCGGCCGCGTGCGCGAGGCCCGGGCCGGCGGCGGCGAGCAACACGAGCGCGAGGAGCGGCCGCCGCGTCATCGTCTCGCTCCGCTACACGGCGGCCGCGCCGCCGACGATCTCGGAGATCTCCTGCGTGATCGCGGCCTGACGCGCCTTGTTGTAGACGAGCGTCAGCGTACCGATCGCCTTCGTCGCGTTGTCCGACGCGCTCTTCATCGCGACCATGCGCGCGGCGTGCTCGCTGGCGAGGTTCTCGAGCACGGCGTGGTAGACCAGCGACTCGATGTAGCGCGTCAGCACGTGCTCGAGCACGGTCGCGGCGTCGGGCTCGTAGATGTAGTCCCACGCGTGCGTCGTCGCGAGCTCCTCGGAGGCCGGCAGCGGCAGCAGCGCGTCGATCGTCGCCTTCTGCGACATCGTATTGACGAAATTGTTGTAGGCGAGGCTGAGCCGGTCGAGGCGACCCTCGGAGTAGCCGTCGAGCATGATCTTGATGACGCCGATCAGCTGCGCGATCTGCGGCCGCTCGCCGAGATGGCTGACGCTGCCGACGAGATTGACCTTGAGCCGGCGGAAGAACTGCGTCGCCTTCTGGCCGATGCAGACCAGGTCGACCTCGACGCCCTTGTCCTGCCAGGCGCGGATCTCGCCGAGCAGGCGCCGGAACAGGTTCGAGTTCAGGCCGCCGCAGAGGCCGCGGTCGGTCGACACGACGACGTAGCCGACGCGCTTGACCTCGCTGCGCTCGACGAGAAACGGATGCTTGAACTCGACGTTCGCGTTCGCGACGTGGCCGATGACCTGGCGCATCAGGCGCGCGTACGGACGCGACGAGCTCATCAGATCCTGCGCTTTGCGGATCTTCGACGCCGAGACCATCTCGAGCGCGCGCGTGACCTTGCGCGTGTTCGCGATGCTCTTGATCTTGGTTCGGATTTCGCGGGCACCAGCCATAGACGGTCCGGTTGAAGCTTCAGGGCTGAAGGCGGGAAGGCCGCAGGCTCGCGCCGGGCCTTCCCGTCGATGTCGTTACCAGCTGCCGGTCTTCTTGAATTCCTCGATGCCCTTCTTGAAGGCGGCCTCGATGTCGGCGTTCCAGTCCGCCTTCGTGTCGACGGCCTGGACCAGCTCGGCGTAGTTGTTCGCGAAGTGCTCGTGCAGCGCCTTCTCGAAAGGCAGGATCTTGGCGACCGGCAGGTCGTCGAGGTAGCCCTTCTCGGCGGCGTACAGCGACAGCGCGAGCTGCGTGATCGACAGCGGCGCGTACTGCTTCTGCTTCATCAGCTCGGTCACGCGCTGGCCGCGCTCGAGCTGCGCGCGCGTCGCCGCATCGAGGTCGGACGCGAACTGCGCGAACGCGGCGAGCTCGCGGTACTGCGCGAGCGCGAGCTTCACGCCGCCGGACAGCTTCTTGATGATCTTCGTCTGCGCCGCGCCGCCGACGCGTGACACCGAGATGCCCGCGTTGACGGCCGGGCGGATGCCGGCGTTGAACAGGTCGGTCTCGAGGAAGATCTGACCGTCGCTGATCGAGATCACGTTTGTCGGCACGAAGGCGGACACGTAGCCGGCCTGCGTCTCGATGATCGGCTGCGCCGGCAGCGAAGAGGTCTTGCCCTTGACCGCGCCGTCGTTCTCCTTCGCGACGTAGTCCTCGTTGACGCGCGCGGCGCGCTCGAGCAGGCGCGAGTGCTGGTAGAACACGTCGC
>DASWOS010000221.1:0-9898 GCA_036398645.1 Dokdonella sp.
AGTCGGCGACGACGACGATCGAGGCGACCGCGGCGACCACGCGCGGATCGCGCCTGAGCGAGCTGACCAACAGATAGAACGCCGAGCCGATGCCGGTGCCGAACAGCAGCGTCGAGGACAGCACGTGCAGCCACTTCAGTACGACGTAGCTCATCGGTCGAGCGTCCGCAGCGCCGCGGCCATCACCAGCAGCGGCACGTTCTTCAGCAGCGGCGCGAACGGGTGCGCCCAGAACGCCGGCAGCGCGACGCTGATCAGCACGCTGTACGCGAGCGTGGTCAGGATCTGCAGCAGGTACGCGTGCGGCCGCCAGCGCCGGCGCCAGACCGCGATGCCGAGCGCGGCGTCGACGGCGATGCCGGCGTCGAGCGCGACCTGCGCGGCCGCGCCGCCTAAGCCGAGCGCGCCGAGCAGCGCGAAACTGTCCGCGCGCGGGAACACGAACGCGGAGACGAACGCGCTGCCGAGCCAGAGCAGCGACACGCTCGCACGGAGCGGCGGCAGCCACGCGGTGAGCTGCGCCGCGCGCCGCGCGGCGACGCGCGCGTGCGTCGGCACGAACGCGGCGGCCGCGCGCGGCGCGCGGCCGAGCAGGCTCGCGAACGGCGCCGCGTCGGCGACGTTGCCGCGCTCGAGCATCGCCAGCGTCTCGGCGCCGACGCCGATGCCGAGCGCCGGCGCGATCGCGAGTGCCGCGCGCACGAGCCGCAGCGGCACGTGCGCGAAGCGTCCTGGGCCGAAGCCGAGCGCCGCGCGCAGGCGGGCGAGGTAGTCCGCGAGCGTCAGCGGCTCGGGTCCGACCATCGCGACGCGCGTCGGCATCGCGCGGTCGCCGGTCGCGAGCGCGACGAGGCCGTCGACGACGTCGTCGACGTGTACCGGCTGGATGCGCTGCGCGCCGCGCCCCGGCAGCGGGATCAGCGGCGCCGCGGCGAGTGCGAGCAGCCAGCGCGCGCTGCCGCCGTCGAGCCCGAATACGAGCGACGGCTGCACGACGCTCGCCGCGAGCGGCTCGGCGAGCAGCGCGTCGTCGGCGCGCTTCTTGCTGAGATGAAACGCGCTGGACGCCTGCGCGTCGGCGCCGAGCGCCGAGATCTGGATCACGCGACGCACGCCGCTGCGCGCGCAGGCGGCGAACAGCGCCGCCGGTGCGCGCGCGTGCACCGCGTCGAACGTGCGACCGCTGCCTTCGGAGAGGAGACCGACCGTGTTGACGACGACATCGACGCCGGCCAGACGCGGCTCCCAGACCGACGCATCGACGTCGCGCTCGAAATCGACGCGTACGCGGCCGGCGCCGTCGCCGCGCGAGTGCACGCCTTCGACGACGTCGCAGCCGGCGCGCCGCAGCGCGACGACGAGCGCGCGGCCGATGAAGCCGTCGGCGCCGGTCACGAACACGCGCAGCGGCGCGGCGCTCATCGCGGCGGCGCCGCCGCACGGGCACGAAGGCGTCGGCCGTGCGTGACGCGCGCGGTGCGCTCCGTCGCGCGCTGCTGTCCGGCAGCGTCGCGAGCGTGCTGTCGACGCTCGTGATCACCTGGCGCGGCGCGCGCGACCGCGGCCGCGCGGCGGCCGGCACGAACGCGACGAGTCAGTGGCTCTGGGGCCGCCGCGCGAAGCGCTCGACGCGGCCGGACCTCGCGCACACCGCGGTCGGCTATGCGATCCATCACGGCTCCTCGCTGTTCTGGGCCGCGTTCTACGAGCACTGGCAGCGGGCGCGGCCGACCGGCGCGGCCGCTGCGGTCGTCGCGCGCGCGGTCGCGGTCGCCGCGGCCGCGTGCTTCGTCGACTACCGCGTGACGCCGGAGCGGCTGCGGCCCGGCTTCGAGGCGCATCTGACGCGCCGCTCGCTCGTGCTCGTCTACGCCGCGTTCGCGGCCGGGCTCGCCGCGACGACGCTCGCGCGTCGAGTGCGCTGCGCGCGGCGGCCGCGCCGGCGCGTCGACGTCGACTACTAGGCGCGGACGCGGCGGCGCACTCGTCACGCGGCGAGTGCGGCGCCCGGCGTCAGCACGACCTTGCGGCATTCGTCCTGCTTCCGCTCGAACATCGCGTAGCCCTGCGCCGCTTCGGCGAGCGGCAGGCGGTGGCTGATGATGATCTCGGGCTTCAGGTCGCCGCGCAGGATGTGCTCGAGCAGCTCCGGCATGAAGCGCTGCGCGTGCGTCTGTCCCATCGCGAAGTTCAGGCCCTTCTCGAACGCGTCGCCGAACAGGAAGCTGTGGATGTGGCCGGCGTAGACGCCGGGCACGCTGACGACGCCGCCGCGGCGCGTCGCCGCGATCGCCTGGCGCAGCGCCTTGCCGCTTGAGCCCTCGAGCTTCAGCGTCGCCGCGACGGTCTCGAGCGTGCTGCCCTTGGCCTCGAAGCCGACCGCGTCGATAGTCGCGTCGACGCCGCGTCCGTCGGTCGCTTCGAGGATCGTCCCGGCCGGGTCGTCGTCGTCGTCGAAGTCGATCGGCTCGACGCCGTAGGTCGCCTGCGCGAAGCGCAGCCGGTACTCGTGATGATCGACCATGAAGATGCGCTCGGCGCCGAGCAGGCGCGCGCTCGCCGCGGCCATGTAGCCGACCGGGCCGGCGCCGAGGATCGCGACGGTCGAGCCCTTGCCGATGCGCGCGTTGACGGCGGCCTGATAGCCGGTCGGCAGGATGTCGGACAGGAACAGCACCTGGTCGTCGGCGAGCCCGGGCGGGATCACCAGCGGGCCGGTGTTCGCGCACGGCACGCGCACGTACTCGGCCTGGCCGCCGGCGTAGCCGCCGTACAGGTGCGAGTAGCCGAACAGGCCCGCGCCGGGGCGCAGGCTCTTGCGGTTCAGGATCGCGCCGCGGCCCGGATTCGTGTTCTCGCACGCGGCGAACAGCTCCTGCTCGCAGAAGAAACAGTGGCCGCACGAGATCGTGAACGGGACGACGACGCGATCGCCGCGGCGCACGCGCGTGACCGCCGGGCCGACTTCCTCGACGATGCCCATGAACTCGTGGCCGAGCACGTCGCCGCTCTCCATCATCGGGATCTTGCCGCGATAGATGTGCAGGTCCGAGCCGCAGATCGCGGTCGCGGTCACGCGCAGCACGATGTCCTCGTCGTCGACGATCGTCGGGTCCGGCACGGTTTCGACGCGCACGTCGCGTGCGCCGTGGTAGGTCAGTGCCTGCATGGTCTCCTCCTTCTCGCAGCGGGTGCCTGCGGACTGCAGCAACCGTGCCGTGCCGCGTCGCCGCGCGGCAGGCGCCTGCGCGCCGCGTCGCGGCGGAAGTTTTTTCGTCGCGGCGAAAACGATTGCCTGCGCCGGCACTGCGCGCGCGACCGCGCGGCACCGGCGCGGATCGGCGTCGCACGCGCGTGCGCACTGGCATGGAACGTGAAGCGCGCGGTCCGAGCCCTCAATCGAAAGCGGAGCCCGCATGCGTTCGATCGCTGTTCCATTCGCCCGTGACCGGCGCCGGTTCGGCGCATTTCCGCGCGAGGTCGCACGATGCGCACGCTGAGGTTCCGCCTGATCGGCCCGGACGAACGCATGAACGCGCTGCTCGCGTCGCTCGCCGAGCTCGACGACGTCGACCGCATCGAGGAGGTCGCCGACGAACTCGGCGCGCATCTGCGCGACGATTCGAGCTCGCTCGGTCTCGAGGACGACACGCCGGCGGATTTCCGCGACATCGAGGTGCACGCGTTTAGCGCGGAGGCCGCGCAGGCGGCGCGCGACCGCATCGAGCTCGCCGCGCGCGAGCTCGACCTCGTCGTCGAGTTCGTCGACGAATTCTGACGCGCGGAATCGGGTCGCGGCTGACGACGCGCCGTCTGCGCATCCGTGAGGCGTGCCGCGCACCGTCGGGCGCGCGGCGAAGCAGCGGCACACGACATCCACGCGTGCAGCCGGATTGCGCGAGACGACGGCATCGCGCCGCGATCGGTGTTCGGCGCTGCAACCGAGGAATCGGCGCGGCCGAGCCGCTCGCCCTGCGGAGCGGCACCATCCGTGTGCCGCTCCGCGGGTGGGACTTCCCTGTGGTCGTCCGTGTCGTCCGTTACGATCCGTTTCCGTTCCGGCCGCGGCGTCGGCCCTGTAGCGGCCGCGTGCGCGGGTTCGGCTCGCCGCTCCCTCCGAGCGGCGCGGCGTAGAGATACGCAAGGAACGTGCCGATCGCTGCATGCGGTGATTTCCGCTGCTCGCCGGCGCGTGTCACGGTCGAAGCTTCCCTGCGCGGGAAAGAAAGTCGCAGCGGCCTGCGGCGACGACGCGGCGACGCGGCAAAAAATGAGACTGTCTCCCGGCAGTCCCGTATCGGCTTCGCGCGAAGCGGACCTCGTGCGGGGCAGGGAGCGGACTCGATGCCCGCTTCGCGCGAAGCGGCGACGCCCGGATCTCTCGGCAAGCGCGGCGTGCCGGTCCTCAAGGTCGCGCGGCGGCCGCGCGCTCAGCGCGGCTCGCCGCCGGCGGCGGCGCCGCCCGCGGGCGACGTGCCGACGCGCAGTTCGTTGACGACGTCCTTGACGCCGTGGCAGCCGACCGCGAGATCCTCGATGCGATGCTTCATCCAGCGCTCGGCGACGCGGCCGTGCAGGCGCACGATGCCACCGTCGACGTCGATCGAGACGTCGCTCGCATCGATCAGGTCGTCGTCGGAAAGCCGCTCGCTGAGGTCCTCGCGGATGCGCTCGTCGGAGCGCACGTAGTTCTTCGGACCCTTGCCGTAGTGGCCGCCGCGCGGCGCCTGGTCGGTGCCGATACCGCCGTAGATCGAGCTGCGGTCGTCGCCGAGGCGCTCGCGGAAGATGCCGTAGCCGCGCGGCGGTTCCCGGCGCGGTTCACGCTCGTCGTCACCGTAGCGACGCCGGCCGGCGTAGTCGCCGCCGCCGCTCTGGTAGCCCGCGCCGCCGCCGTAGCCGCCGCCACCGACGTAGCCGCCCCCCGGATAGCCGCCGACGCCCTCGTAGGCGCCGACGCCGGGATAGCCCGAATACGCGTTTCCGGCGTAGCCGCCGGGCGTGTAGTCGGAGGCGAAGTCCGGCTCGTCGCGCGGCTCGCGCGCGAAGCCGAAGTCGTCGCGGTCGTCGTTCGCGCGCGCGGCGCGATCGTAGCCGCCGCGGTCGCGCTCGCGCGCCGCGTGGCGCGCGCCTTCCGGGTCGCGCTCGCGGCGCGGACCGCGGTTGCGTTCGTGGTCGCTCGGTGATCTCGGATTCATGCTGCCCTCCCGCCGTACGCGGCGATGTGTTTCGAATCGCGCCGGCGAGCCGTCGCCGGCACGCCCGGAGCGGAGCAATCGATGTGCCATCGCGGCGCCGCGCCTATTCGCGCCGAGGCCGCTTCGAGGCTGGATTGCGGCGCAAATTTTTCAGCGTCGCGGAAAATCGCGCTGCGCCGGAGCGGGCCGCCGGGCGCCGCCCGCGCGTTGCGCGGCGGGGCATGCCGGCGACCACGGAGCGGCGCGCGCGGACGCGCGCCGCATCGCAGCACGGCACGCACGCCGTCAGTGGCTCGCGTGGCTGCCTTCGCCGCTGTTCTGCAGGTGCTTGGCCATGTGCAGATGGTTCTTCAGCGTCGGCAGCGTGCTGTGCGCGAACGCCTTCAGGTTCGGATCGGTGCCGGACTTCGCTTCCTTCTCGAACAGCGCGACGGTCTGCTCGTGGTCGTGCACCATCACGCGCACGAACTCGCGATCGAACGCCTGGCCTTTCAGCGCGGACAGACGCTGCGCGGTCGCCCGCTGCTCGGCCGACACGTCGCTCGGCAGCGTGATGCCGTCCTTCTCGGCGGCTTCCTTCAACTCGTCGTTCGCCTTGCCGTGGTCGTCGACCATCGTCTGCGCGAACGTCTTGATCGCGTCGGTCGAGCCCTGCGTCGCGCCGAGCTTGCCGAGCGCGACCTCGGCCATGCCGCCCTGCGCGGCCTTCTCGGCGAACTGCTGATCCGCGGCCATCGCCGCGCCGGAGGACGCGGCCAGCGCGGCCGCGAGAAGCATCGGAATCCGGGTCATCGTCGTCTCCTTTGGTGTGTGTGTGTGTTCGCACCGATCAGGAGCAAGCGACGTGCCACACCGCGCGCGCCGCCGCGGCACCGCGCGCCGGCGGCACGTCGCCGCGCCGCCGCGCCCTCGCGTAAAAACTTCCGGCCGCGAGGCAGGAAATCGCCGCGACCAGCGCGACGAGGCGGCGCGCGCGACGGCGGTGCGCGGGCGCGCGTTGGACCGAAACTTGCTCGCGGCCCTGTCGCACGGATTCAGGAGAGAGGCCGTGAAGCCGACGTTCCTTCGCTCGTTCGCGCCCGTCGCGGCGGGTGCCGCGTGCGCGCTCGCCGTCGCCAGCCCGTTGCCGCCGTCGGCGACGTTCCGCAATCTGCCGTCGCAGTCGCTCGAAGACGTCAAGCGCGACGACGAGGCGGCCAAGCCCGCGGTCATGCAGCGCCAGCGCGCGCTGCTCGAGCGCCGCTACGACCTCGCCGACCGGCCGATGCGCGGCGTCATGATGTCCGGCGGCCGCAAGGCCGTGCAGGACGGCGTGCGCGTGCGCCTGCCCGCCGGCATGAGCTGGGACCGTCTCGCGGCGATGACGCCGGAGCAGATCCGCGAGCAGGGCGTGCTGCCGGAGGGCTTCCTGCCGCTGCCGCACGTCAAGCACGCGACCGGCGGCCAGGTGTTCCCGAAGAACGAGATCGACGAGCTGAACCATCAGGAGCAGCGCGACCTGACCCGCTTCGACGTCGACTTCGATCTGCCCGACGCGTTCACGCCGGAGTTCCCGCCGCCGATCTTCCTGACCACGCATCCGGAGCTCGGCGACGTCTCGCAGGGACAGCTGCTGACGCTGAAGAACTACTACGCGCTGCTGGTCGGCTATCTGACGCCGGTCCAGCTCGAGGGCCTGCGCCTGCTGCTGACGCCGTTCCCGCAGGAGGAATTCAACCAGACCGAGGACCGCAAGAGCGCCGAGCAGAGCCGCGGCGTCGCCTGCCTCGACTGCCACGCGAACTTCCATACGAACGCGGCGTTCCATCTGACGCCGGACGTGCGCCCGCAGGCCGCGCGCTTCCGCCTCGACACGACGAGCCTGCGCGGGCTGTTCGATCAGCAGATCCACGGCTCGAAGCGCTCGCTGCGCTCGGTCGAGGACTTCACCGAGTTCGAGCAGCGCACCGCGTACTTCAACGGCGACCAGGTCAGCGCGCAGCGCAAGGGCGCGAACCTGCCGGAGCGGCACGACCAGACCGCGCTGATGGCGCAGATGCAGAACGTCGTCGACTTTCCGCCGGCGCGGAAGCTCGATCCGTTCGGCCGGCTCGATCCGGCGAATGCGAGCGAGAAGGAGCTCGCCGGCGAGCGCGTGTTCCTCGGCAAGGGCCGCTGCGCCGAGTGCCACGCGCCGCAGACCGCGTTCATGGACCAGCAGATGCACGACCTCAAGCTCGAGCGGTTCTACAAGCCGGGCACCGTGTACAACGATCTCGCGATGCTGCCGGACGGCCCGATCAAGACGTTCACGCTGCGCGGCATCAAGGACTCGCCGCCGTACCTGCACGACGGTCGCCTGCCGACGCTCGCCGACAGCGTCGAGTTCTTCAATCTCGTGCTGCAGCTGAAGCTGACGCAGGACGAGAAGGACGCGCTCGTCGCGTACCTGCTGACGCTGTGACCGACCGGAGCCCGCCATGAACGCATTGCTCGCGACGAAGCTGACGATCGCTGCGCTCGCGCTGTTCGCCGCGTCCGCGCTCGCGCAGGACGCCGGCAACCCGGCCGCGCGCTCGCCGCAGAGCGCGCACGCGCAGCCGAACGACGCCGACCGCCTGTTCGTGCAGCAGGCCGCGATCGGCGGCAAGGCCGAGGTCGAACTCGGCGAGCTCGCCGCGCGCGACGCATCGGACGAGGAGATCAAGTCGTTCGCGCAGCGCATGGTCGCCGAGCACGGCGAGGCGAACCGCCGGCTCGCCGGCGTCGCCGGCGGCGCGCGCGTGCCGGTGCCCGACGCGCTCGACGCGGATCATCGCGTCATGGCCGACGACCTGCGCAAGCGCCGCGGCGCCGACTTCGACGTGACCTACGTGCGCGGCCAGATCAGCGGCCACCAGCGCACCGCGCAGCTGCTCGAATGGGAGATCGGCGCGGGCCAGGACCCGGCGCTGAAGGAATACGCGAAGCAGACGCTGCCGACCGTGCTCGACCATCTCGAGCACGCGCAGCGACTGCAGCAGCGGCTCGCCGGGCCGAGCGGCGCGACGGCCGTCGAAGCGGTGCGCTGACGCGGTCGGCCGGGACGCCGTGTGCGGCTGAGATACGTCACCGACGCCGAGCCGGGCTACCGGCGCGAGCGCCGCGGCAAAGGCTTCGCGTACGTCGACCACCGCGGCCGGCCGCTGAAGGACGCGCGCGTGCTCGCGCGGATTCGCGCGCTCGCGATTCCGCCGGCCTACACCGACGTCTGGATCTGTCCGATCCCGCACGGCCACCTGCAGGCGACCGCGCGCGACGCGCGCGGCCGCAAGCAGTACCGCTACCACGCGGAATGGCGCCGCGCGCGCGACGAGACGAAGTTCGCGCGCACGATCGCGTTCGCCGAGGCGCTGCCGGCGCTGCGCCGGCGCGTCGCGCGCGACCTGCGCCTGCGCGGCGTGCCGCGCGAGAAGGTGCTCGCCGCGATCGTGCGCCTGCTCGATCGCACGCGCATCCGCGTCGGCAACGAGGAGTACGCGCGCGCGAACGGCTCGTACGGCCTCAGCACGATGCGCAACCGCCACGTCAGCGTGCACGGCGACGAGGTGCGTTTCCTGTTCCGCGGCAAGTCCGGCCGCAAGCACGAGGTCGCGCTGTCGGACAAGCGCGTCGCGGCGGTGCTGCGCCGCTGCCGCGACCTACCGGGCCAGCACCTGTTCCAGTACGTCGGCGACGGCCGCGTACAGCGCATCGGTTCCGGCGACGTCAACGCGTACCTGCGCGAGGTCATGCGCGGCGACTTCACGGCGAAGGATTTCCGCACCTGGTCGGCCAGCGTCGTCGTCGCGCGCGAGCTCGTCACCCACGCCGAGCGCGGCGAGGCCGCGGACCTCAAGGCCGCGATCGCGGTCGCCGCCGAGACGCTCGGCAACACGCCGGCGGTCTGCCGCCGCGCGTATCTGCATCCGGCCGTCGCCGAGGCCGGCGAGGACCCGCGCCGCTTCGAGCGCCTGCAGGCCGCGTTCGCGCGCGCCGGCGCCGCGCGCGGCGGGCTCGACCGCAACGAGCGTGCGCTGCTGCGCTACCTGCGCGGCGGCCGGCGCAAGTCCGGCTGAGCACGCCGCCGGTCGGTCAAAGTTTTCCACCGCGTCGAAAAGCTTCCTCGTCACGCGCGCCGCGCGCCGCCGCGTCCGCGTGCGCGGCGGTCGCGCGCGGCGAAAGCGCGCGCCGCGAACGCTTCGTACGTCCGTGTCGCCGACGACTCGGCCGATGCGCGCGCGCCGCGCACGGCGCTCCGCACGAGGTAAGTACGGCATACATCTTGCTGCCGCTGCTCGCCAACGCCCGTCGCCGCCGTCGCCCGCGGCGGCCCTGAAGGAGGACTCGGAATGGATAGGATCGGAAGCTTCGAAGGCGCCGGGAAACGCGCCGTCGTGACCGGCGGCGCCGGATTCCTCGGCAGCCATTTGTGCGCGCGCCTGCTCGATCACGGCTTCGACGTCGTCGCGATCGACAACCTCGCGACCGGCCGGCTCGAGAACGTCGAGCCGCTGCGCGCGCGCGGCAACTTCCGCTTCGTCCGCCACGACATCACCTGGCCGATCGAGATCGACGCCGACGTGATCTTCAATCTCGCCTGCTGCGCGTCGCCGCCGCAGTACCAGCGCGATCCGGAGAAGACGCTGCGCACGTGCACGGACGGCGCGCTGAACATGCTGCGCGAGGCGCGGCGCTGCGGC
>DASWOS010000222.1:0-13440 GCA_036398645.1 Dokdonella sp.
GTTAGGAGTGCACGCCTGGAGTACTCGCTCGACGCGTTGACCGGCACGGGGTTCCGAAGCCGGTCGTGGAACGCGCCGGGATGACGCCGGCCACGCTCCGAACCTCGAGCGCGGGCAGTCCGGCGTTCACCATGGGCATCCATTTGGCTGTGATGCAGTTGCTCGCCTCGACCACGACATCGATCTGTGCTGCGGGACGAACCCGGTGGGCCGCGCGTTGCAGCACGCGGTGTTGCTGCGTTCCTCCCGGCGCTCGATCGGGCGGCGTGACGACAATGCGGTACGTGAGCCCGCACCTTCACGGGCGTCGCGCGCCACGGAGGTACCCGTCGTCGGCACGGTCGGCCCGACGTCCGACGGCGACTTCATCAGCGCCGCCGCGCTGGCCGCGCTGATCGATCCCCGTCGACCGCGGCAGACCGCGATGAGCGACGCCGGCATCGCCGTGTACGCCGTCATTTTTTTCTACTCTGCTCGCGCGAATTGGGAAGACGACATCTGACCCGCAGGTCTGCCTCGATCGGCAGCGCCACGCGGTACGTGCTCGTCGTCGAACGGGCGGCAGCCGACGACGAGATGGGACGGCGACCGGAGAAGTGACGGCGGCCTCAGCCCGGTCGCGCCGTACCGGCCGTCCGCTCACTCCTACATCACTCATCGAACCCGTTCGCGAACACCGCGTCGCCCCGCGGCGTGCCGGTCAAAATGTGCCCGGCACCGGTCGCCGCGACGAAACCTTCGCCGAGCGCTGCGATTGCGTTGACGAGCGAGATCGACGGATCTTCCTGCGCGATCCAGGTGTCACCATCGGCGGAGAACGTGACGTCGCCGTAGCGGTCGGCGACGAAGAAGCCGCCGCCGGTCGAGCCGAGGCGCTCGACGCTCACGGGCGGGTAGGCGAGCCGTGTCCACTGACCGTCGCCGCTGGAGCGGAACAGCGCCGGAGGGACGATGCAGACGCCGCAGACGAGCGGGAGGACGTGGGCGAGCAGCCGATCGGCGGACGCGGCGAGGGCGAAGACGCCGTTGCCGTCGCCGGCGCCGATCGGCTCCACGTTCCACGTGCTGCCGTCGGTCGAAACGAGCAAGGCGTCGTCGAGCCGCCGCGGAATCGCGTAGAAGCGACCGCCGGCGCGAACGACGCCGGCGGCGATCGCGCCATGGCCGACCGGCACGTGCGTCCAGCTTCGGCCGAGATCGGTCGAGCGCAGCACGAACGACGCGCCGTCGGCATCCACGGCGTTTCCGCTCGCGACGAGTCGGCCGCGCGTGCTCGGCGTGCACGCGGACGGCGTGCGCGAGGAGGGGCGTGCGTCGCGCCGATGTCGTGCGGTCTCACAGCGACACCGGGGCGTCGCGCCGTATCCTCGGCGTCGCGGTCGCGAACCACGCGACGCCGCGGTACGAGTCGGCGACGACCCATGCGCCGGCGGCGATCGCGCTGGAGATCAGGAACGCGGCCCAGGTGCCGGACGACGGCTGCGTCACGAGCGCCGGTACCCAAACCAGCAGCGTGATCACGGCGAGCATCCCGGCTTCGAGCGCGGCGGCGAGGCGCGGCCAGACGCCGAGCAGCAGCGCGAGGCAGGTCGCGAGGTTCGCGGCGCCGGTCAGATAGGCCCAGCCGTGCCGCCACGGCAGCCATGCCGGCACGAAGCCGGCGGTGACGTCCGCATAGATGAAATGCGAGAGGCCGATCGTCGGCAGCGCGAGCGCGAAGGCGAGGCGCGCATTGCGCACGCCGCGCACGCCGGTGAGCACGCCGCGTTCGGCGCCGAGCGGCGACGCGAACGCGGCATGGATGAGCCAGGCGCCGGCCAGCAGCACGACGATCTCGCCGAGGCCGAGCCAGGTGGCCTCCATCGCCGGCATCGCGACGACGCCGGGCAGCTTCAGCAGCGCGCACCAGAGCAGCAGGAACGCGGCGAGCGTCGCGGCCGCGGGTCGCGCGGTGCGCGGCATCAGCAGTCCGACGCCGCCGGCAAGTTCGATCAGCGCGCAGGCGCCGGCGATCAGCGCTTCGCCGGGCACGGCGATCGGCAGGTGCTGCCAGACTCCGGCGAGATCGCCGTAACGCAGTCCGCGCAGGCCGAGCCCGATCATCGCGAGCGCGAACAGAACGCGCCCGGTGCGGATCCGGTGCACGTCGGCGATCGCGGACGTGGCGCCGAGCGCGAGCGCGCCGGCGGAACGCGTGCGCACAGGGGTCTCCGTCGGCTCGTCCATTGCGAATCCTCCGAATGCGCACGTCGGCGGCCGTCCGGCCGCGGGCCGTCGCCGACCTCGCCGTTCTACCACCGATCGCGGGACGCGCGTTGACATCGGTTGCGCGCTCGCCGCGACGCCGGCCCGAGCGAAGCGACCAGCGGCGCGGCGGGCGCGGCGCAGTTGCGGCCGATGCCGTCGTTCGACCCTGCCGTTTTCGCCGAGCACCGGGCGCCGCGAACCGCTGCGGGAGGGCGTGAGGTCGAGCTCCGCGCATGCGTGCGCGTTCGTCGTGGGACCGACGTCGCGGCGCCGACGCGGACGCGGGCCGCGTGGCGGACGTCCACGGTCCGTGCGGAGCGTGAGTGCCGCCGCCTCGAAGCGGCGCGCGGCGTTCGCTAGACTCGGCGCGGATCCGACGCGGAGCGACGCACATGCCGCTCGACGACAAGCAGAACGGCGTGGCCCGCGGCATGGCGCTCGGCCTGCTGCTCTCGATCGCCGCACTCGCCGCGGCGCCGCGGTCGTTCGACGGAATCGCCGCCGACGTCGCGGTTCCGGTCTGCCTGCTGCTGCCGATGCTGCCGCTCGCGATCGCGGTGGCGCGGCTGGCCGCGCATCGCTTCTTCACGCCGGCGGACATCGACGGCAGCGGCCTGACCGCCGGCACCGCGCCGGCGCGGCTGCTGCAGGCGCTGCTGCAGAACACGCTCGAGCAGGTCGCGCTCGCGGTGCCGACGTATGCGGCGGCGCTGTATGCGGCGCCGGCGACGGCCGGACGCGCGTCCGTGGCTGCGGCGTGCCTGTTCCTGCTCGGCCGTGTGCTGTTCTTCGCGCGCTACCGGCACGGCGCGGCGGCACGCGCGCTCGGCTTCGCGCTGACGTTCTATCCGACGGTGTTGCTGCTGCTGTGGCAGACGTTCCTGCTGGCGAGGTCGGCGTTGCGCTGACGCCGTAGCCGCGGAGCGCTGTACCGCGCGACCTGGCGACTTCGCGCGGCGGATGGCGAAGGGGACTCGACCGCGACGCTCGCGCCACGACGAACGGCGATGGCGTCGCCTCGCCCCCGACGACGGTAATCGCGCTCCTTTCCGCCGCCCGGCCGAACAGGCCGCTTGCGACGGCCGCGCGCGCGGCGGATCATCGCCGCGAGCCGGGCGGAGCGTACCGTTGCGAGCTCGCGCGCCGCCGGTCGATCCGCGCGCGCGGCGCGCACCACGCGGCGCGCGCCGCTGCATCGAAGCGGCGTCCGCCGTGCGCCGCCCGTGTCTTCGCAGGAGTCCCGATGCGGATCGACGGAAGCTGTCACTGCCGCAACATCGCGTTCGCGCTGGACTGGACGCCGCAGCCGGCGGAGATTCCGGCGCGCGCGTGCACGTGCTCGTTCTGCACGCGGCACGGCGGCGTCTGGACCTCGTGCCCGGCCGGCACGCTGCGGATCGCGGTCGCCGATGCGACGCGCGTGTCGCGCTACGCGTTCGGCACGGGCACGGCGGAGTTCCACGTCTGCGCGGTCTGCGGCGTCGTGCCGGTCGTCACGAGCCGCATCGACGGACGGCTGTACGCGGTCGTCAACGTCAATGCGTTCGAACGCGTCGATCCGGCGCTGCTGCGGCGCACGGCGCACGCGCTCGACGACGAAAGCGAAGCGGTGCGCCTCGCGCGGCGACGACGAAACTGGATCGCGGACGTAAGATTCGTTCCGGCCGCCACGGGCGGCGCGAGCGGAGAGCGGCGATGACGAGCGCAGCGAAGGGCGGGTCGACGACGAAGAGCGGTTCGACGAAACGCCGCTCGCCGAAGAGCGCATCGGCGACGAGCGCATCGACCGAGGCCGGCGCGGCGCACCACGCGCAGCCCGCCGCGAGCGCGTCGCGCGCCGCCGACCGCGAGAAGGTCTGCAGCCGCGGGCATCATTACCGCGGGCCCGGGCCGTGCCCGATCTGCTGGCCCGCCGGCGCCGCGCGACGCGCGGCACGCAAATAGTCCACGGTCCCGGTCCGGTGCCGCCGGTTCCGCGACGCCGATTTTCCTCACGACTTCATCGGATACGTTCGGATGCCGAATCTGCAGACCGTCGAGCTGAAGCCGTTCGTGCCGGCGCGCGATTACGAACGCTCGAAGCATTTCTATCGCGACCTCGGCTTCACGATGGCGTCCGACGGCGGCGGCGTCGCGTATTTCCACCACGGCGAGACGAGCTTCCTGTTGCAGGATTTCTACGTGAAGGAATTCGCCGAGAACCTGATGCTGCATCTGCTCGTCGAGGACGTCGATGCGTGGCACGCGCAGCTCCGTGCGAACGGCATCGTCGAGCGCTACGGCGTCGCGATGTCCGAGGTGCAGTCGCAGCCGTGGCGCATGCGCGACTTCACGCTGCACGACCCGTCCGGGGTGCTCTGGCGCATCGCGCAGAACGTCGAATAACGCAGCAGCGGTGCGCGAGCGGCGTCGCGCCGCGCCGCAGTGCCGGCAGGCGCGCGGCTCGCGTCGCGATCCGCGATCGACGGCTTAAGGCCGGCCGTGCTTCGCGGCACGACGCCGCGCGGCGACGGACATGGAACGAAGCGATCGGAACCGAAGCCGCGGCCGGCGCCGATCTCGGCGATCCGGCGCGAGAGATACGCCGCGATCGGCGCGCAGCGCGTTTCGGCGACTAGATCAGGAACAGCGTCGCCAGCCCGAGGAAGATGAAGAACCCGCCGCTGTCGGTGATCGCGGTGATCATGACGCTCGAGCCCATCGCCGGGTCGCGGCCGAGGCGCAGCAGCGTCATCGGGATCGCGACGCCCATCAGCGCGGCGAGCAGCAGGTTCAGCGTCATCGCGGCGGTCATGACGAAGCCGAGCGCCGCGTTGCGGTAGAGCAGCCAGGCGACGAAGCCGATCACGCCGCCCCAGATCAGGCCGTTGACGAGCGCGACGCCGAGCTCCTTGCGCAGCAGGCGGTTCGCGTTGGCGAGGCCGACCTGCTCGAGCGCGAGCGCGCGCACGATCATCGTGATGGTCTGGTTGCCGGAGTTGCCGCCGATGCCGGCGACGATCGGCATCAGCGCCGCCAGCGCGACGAGCTTCTGGATCGAGCCCTCGAACGCGCCGATCACGCGCGAGGCGACGAACGCGGTGACGAGGTTGATCGCGAGCCACGACCAGCGGTTGCGCAGCGACTTCCAGACCGAGGCGAAGATGTCCTCGTCCTCGCGCAGGCCGAAGCGCTCGCGGACCTCGGCGTCGCCCTCCTCGCGGATCACGTCGACGATCGCATCGATCGTCAGGCGGCCGATCAGCCGGCCTTGCGCGTCGACCACCGGCGCGGTGACGAGGTCGTAGCGCTCGAACGCCTGCGCGGTCTCCTCGACGTCGTCTTCCGGATGGAACGTGTTCGCGTCGGCGGCCATGACCGCGCTGACGCGTTTGGCCGGGTCGTTGACCAGCAGCCAGCGGATCGGCAGCACGCCGGTCAGCACGCCGTCGGCGTTGACGACGAACAGCTTGTCGGTCTGCTCGGGCAGCTCCTTCAGCCGGCGCAGGTAGCGCAGCACGGTCTCGAGGCTCACGTCCTCGCGGATCGTGACCATGTCGAAATCCATGATCGCGCCGACCTGGTCGTCCTCCCACGACATCGCCGCCTGCACGCGCGCACGCTGCTCGGCGTTGAGCCGGTGCATCAGCTCGGCGAGCACGTCCTCGGGCAAGTCCTCGGCGAGGTCGGCGAGCTCGGCGGCGTCGAGCTGCTCGGCGGCCGCGATCAGCTCCGGGCGGTCCATGTCCGCGAGCAGCGACTCGCGTACCGCGTCGGAGACCTCGAGCAGGATCTCGCCGTCGCGGTCGGCCTTGACGAGGTTCCAGACCTCGAGGCGATCCTCCGGCGGCAGCGCCTCGAGGATGTAGGCGATGTCGGCCGGGTGCAGGCGGTCGACCTCGCGCTGCAGCTCGGCGACGTGCTGGCGGTGCACGAGGCCGTCGACGAGGTCCTGGTGCTCGCTGCGCTGGCGGTGCGTCAGGTCCTCGACGAGTCGCTGGCGGCGCAGCAGCTCCTGCACGCGCGCGAGCTCGTCCTGCAGGGTGCCGTGCGGCGTGCGGCTCTCGACTTCGGTCATGGCGGTGCGGTCCGGCGGCGCGGGCCGGACGGCCCGGTCCGGCGGAGGGTGGTGGAGCTGCGCTGCGGCGCGCCCGTGCCGCAGCGCGGAACGCGGCGCCGCATCAGGCGGTGTCCGCGCGCCGCGGCGCGGGTCCGTTCCGCGCCGGCGCCCGGGCGCACTGCCGGCGCGGATTGTCGCCGCTCGCGCGGCTGCGGCCAATCACTTCGCGCGGTGGCGCGCCTCGCCCTCGGCGAGCGTCCAGTCGACGAGCTCGGGGATCACCGCGTTCAGGCCGGTCTCGAAGGCGGCGAACGCGCTCGCCGCGTCGGTGCCGGCGGCCGGCGCCGTCTCGTCGAACGAGCGCGAGGCGAGCACGCGGCTGCTCGTGTAGTCGAGCAGCTGCGCCTGGAAGCGGATCGCCGCGCGCGGCGATCCGCCGGCGACCTCGAGCTGGAAGTCGCGCAGGACGATCGCGAGCGCGTAGTCCGCACGCAGGCCCGACGCGGTGCTGCCGACGCCGACGATGCGGCCGGAGCGGTCGAAGCCCTCGACGACCAGGCTGCGCAGCAGCACCGGCGCGGAGTCGCGCCAACGCGCGTTCGGGAACACCTCGAGCACGCCGGGCGAGGGCATCGCGAGCAGCCGCGAGCTGTCGAGCGCGTCGCTCGCGATCGGCGTCTCGACGGCGAGCTGCCAGTCGACGCGCGGGCCGGCGTGCGCGGCGGCGGTGTAACGCGGCGAGTAGATCGTGAACGGCGTGCGCTGCACGCTGAACAGCGACGAGCAGCCGGCCGCGAGCAGCGCGAGCGACAGCGGCACGGCGCGGACGACGCGGCGGGCGAGGTTCATTTCGGCTGGAACTCCCTGGGCTGGTCGCGGCCGAGCAGCAGGCTGTCCGACGCGCCGAGCTTGTCGGAGAGCTGCTTCAGCGAGCGCAGCGTCTCGCGCAGCTCCGCGACGGTCGGGCCGATCTGGCGCAGCCCCTGGTTCGCGAAACGGTCGATCGCGCCGCGGTTGTCCTCGACCAGCGCCCCGGTCGACGCGGCGACGCGGTCGACCGCGTCGAGCGCCTTCTGCGTCGACTGCAGCACCGCGCGCGCGTCGTCGCGGACGAGCGTGTTCGTCGTGTCGGCCATCGTGTTCAGCGTCGTCAGCGTCTTCTTCAGCTGCCCGGTCGCCTCGGCGAGCTGCGTCAGCGCGGTGCCGATCTCGCCGCGCTGCTCGGCGAGCGTGCCGCTAAGCTGGTCGAAATGGTCGAGCGTCTCCGAGACGCGCCGCACGTTGTCCTCGGACAGCACCTGGTTCATGCGCACGAGGATGTCGTTGACGCTGGTCACGACGTCGGAGCCGGAGGCGAGCAGCTTCGAGATCGCCGACTCCTCCGACGGGATGACCGGCACCGGCGCCTCCTTCGTCGGCAGCAGCGGTGGGCTCTGCGGCGAGCCGCCGGAGAGCTGGATGAACGAAAGCCCGGTCACGCCCTGCAGCGCGAGCTTCGCGCGCGTGTCCCGGCGCACCGGCGCGCTCGCGTCGAGGCGCACGCGCGCGATGACCTTGCGCGGGTCGTCCGGCGCGAGGTGCAGCTGCGTGACCTCGCCGACCTTGATGCCGTTGTACTGCACGAGGCCGCCGGTCGAGAGCCCGGTCACCGCCTCGGTGAACACGATGTCGTAGTCGTTGAACTGGTGCTGCGCGCCGGACTTCGACATCCACAGCACGAAGCCGAGCGCGAGCAGGAAGACGCCGATCGTGAAGGCGCCGATGAGGACGTGGTGCGCGCGGGTTTCCATGTCAGCTCGTGCCTCCGTTCGTGGCGGCCGCGGCCGCCGGTCGGTCGCGGCCGTCGTGCGCGGCCACCGCGTGCGCGGCGTGCTCGGCCGAGCGTCCGCGCGGGCCTTGGAAATATTCCTGCACCCACGCGTCGTCGTAGCGCTCGACCTTGTCCAGCGTGTCGGCGACGAGCACGCGCTTCTGCGACAGCACGGCGACTCTATCGCAGATCGTGTAGAGCGTATCGAGATCGTGCGTGACCAGCAGCACGGTCAGGCCGAGGCTCTCGCGCAGCGTCAGGATCAGCTGGTCGAACGCGGCCGCGGCGATCGGATCGAGGCCCGCGGTCGGCTCGTCGAGGAACAGGATGTCCGGGTCGAGCGCGATCGCGCGCGCGAGCGAGGCGCGCTTGACCATGCCGCCGGAAAGCTCCGCCGGATACTTCGGCCCCGCGTCGGCCGGCAGCCCGGCCAGCGCGATCTTCAGCGCCGCGAGCCGCTCCATCAGCGCGGGCGGCAAGCGATAGTGCTCGCGCATCGGCACCATGACGTTCTCGGCGACGGTCAGCGACGAGAACAGCGCGCCGTTCTGGAACAGCACGCCGCAGCGTCGTTCGATCTCGGCGCGGCGCGCGTCGGACACGGTCGTCATCTCCTCGCCGAGCAGCTTCACGCTGCCGGCCGCGGGCCGGTTCAGGCCGATGATCGAGCGCAGCAGCACGGACTTGCCGCTGCCGGAGCCGCCGACGACGGCGACGATCTCGCCGCGGCGGACGACGAGGTCGAGGCCGTCGTGCACGACCTGCGCGCCGAACTGGTTGCGCAGCCCGTGCACCTCGATGACCGCGTCGGCGTCGGCCGTGCGGCTCTCGTCGCGCGGCGCGCGCGGCGGCGCGGCCGCGCTCACACGCCGATCTCCATGTAGAAGATCGCCGCGAACGCGTCGACCAGGATCGCGACGAAGATCGCCTGCACGACGCTCGAGGTCGTGTGCGTGCCGACCGATTCGGCGCTGCCTTCGACCTTGAAGCCTTCCAGGCAGCCGATCGACGCGATCAGGAACGCGAACAGCGGCGCCTTGCTCATGCCGACCCAGAAGTGCTTCGTCGCGGCAAGGTCGTGGAAGCGCGTGACGAACATCGTCGTCGAGATGTCGAGCGTCGTCGCGCAGACGAGCGCGCCGCCGAAGACGCCGGCGAGCATCGCGAGCACGGTCAGGAGCGGCAGCGCGATCAACAGCGCGAGCACGCGCGGCAGCACCAGCACCTCGACCGGATCGAGGCCGAGCGTGCGGATCGCGTCGATCTCCTCGCGCGACTTCATCGAGCCGATCTGCGCGGTGAACGCGCTGCCGGAGCGGCCGGCGATCAGGATCGCGGTCAGCAGCACGCCGAACTCGCGCAGGAACGAGTAGCCGATCAGCTCGACCGTGAAGATGCTCGCGCCGAAGTCCTTGAGCACGGTCGCGCCGAGGAACGCGACGACCGCGCCGACGAGGAAGTTCAGCAGCACGACGATCGGCACCGCGTTGAGGCCGGTCTGCTCGAGGTGGAACGCGAGCGAGGTCACGCGCCAGCGGCGCTGATCGATCAGCGTGCGCGCGAGCGTCGCGAGCACGAGGCCGACGAAGCCGATCAGCCGGTACGCATCGTCGCCGATCTGCTCGACGCCGGCGCCGGTGCGCTCGAGCATCGCGACGATCGCGTTGCGGCGCGGCGGCGCCGGCGCGGCCGGCTCGGCCTGCGCATGCGCGACCGCGTCGAACAGCGCGCGGCGGTTCGCGTCGAGGCCGGCGAGCTCGCCGCCGCCGGCGAGGTCGAGCAGCAGGTCGGCGCCGGCCGTGTCGATGCGCTCGACGGCGCGCGCGTCGACGCGGACGCGCTCGCCGACGCGCCGCTTCAGCGCCGCGACCGCGTCGGCGAGCGCCGGCGCTGCGGTCAGCGTCCAGTCGCCGGACGCGGCGACGAACGTGCCGCCGGCGTCCTGCTGCAGCGTCGCCTGTCCCGGAGTGCCGGCGGTCGGGTTCATCGTTCAAGGCTAGCAGGCCGCGCCGCGCCGCGGCATGAACGGCGCCCGCCGCCGCCGCGTATCGCGCCGCCGCCGTTCCGCGGCATCATTGCGCGATGGAAGAGGCGCCCGAGTACATCCGCCGGGCCGATGCGGCGGCGTCGGCGCCGACGCGCATCGGCTTCGTCGTCGAGCTCGCGCGGCGCCTGCACGAGTACGGCACCGCGGCGCCGCGGCTCGAGGATGTCGTCAATCTCGTCAGCGCGCGGCTCGGCCTCGGCTGCAACGTGCTGTCGACGCCGACCTCGATCGTCATGTCGTTCTCGAACCGCGCGAGCGAGGAGGACCTCGCCGAGATCACCCAGGTCGTGCGCATGCCGCCGGGCGAGGTGAACCTGCGCCGGCTCTGCGAGGTCGACGCGATCGCCGATCGGGTCATCGACGGCCGGCTCGACCTCGCCGCCGGCCGGCGCCGGCTCCGCGAGATCGGCGGCGCGCCGCCGTCGTCGCCGCAGCGGCTCGCGCTCGCGCTGAGCTACGGCGTCTCGGCGGCGAGCATCGCCGCGATCCTGCACAGCAGCTGGGCCGGCGTCGCGACCTCGGCGCTGGTCGGCCTCGTGATCGGCGTCGTCTCGCTGATCTCGCTCGAGCGGCCGAACATCGCGGCGGCGTCCGAGGCGCTGTCCGCGCTGCTCGCGACGCTGGTCGCGACCGCGGTCGCGGTATTCGTCGCGCCGATCGAGGTGCGCTCGGTCGTCATCGCGAGCCTGATCGTGCTGATGCCGGGGTTGACGCTGACCACGGCCGTGCGCGAGCTGTCGAGCCAGCACCTGATCTCCGGCACCGCACGCATGATGGGCGCGATCGCGACGCTGCTGAAGCTCGCGTTCGGCACGGTCGCCGCGGCGCAGCTCGGCGTCCTGCTCGGCTGGGTGCCGCGCGACGCGCCGTCCGCGCCGGTGCCGCGCTGGACCGAGGGCGTCGCCGTGCTCGCGGCGGCGTTCGCGTTCGCGGTGCTGTTCCGCAGCCCGCGGAGCCAAGTCGGCGTCGTCGTCGGCGCGGTCGTGCTCGGCTATCTCTGCACGCAGATCGGCGGCGCCTACGTCGCGCCGGCGTTCGGCGTGTTCCTCGGCGGCCTCGTCATCGGCGCGGCGAGCAACGTGTTCGCGCGGCTCGCGCAGCGGCCCGGCGCGCTCGTGCGCGAGCCCGGCATCATCCTGCTCGTGCCGGGCAGCGTCGCGTTCCGCACGCTGAGCTTCGTGCTCGAGCGCGACGTGCTGCTCGGCCTCGACACCGCGATCACGCTGGTCACGCTGCTCGTGTCGATCGTCGCCGGGCTGCTGTTCGGCGACCTGATCGTGCCGCCGCGGCGAAAGCTGTAGCCGCGGGCGCGCGGTTTCGCGCGGTGTCGGCGCCGCGGCGGCGCGCGCGGGGGCGGCGCCGCGATCGCGGCTAACGCCGGCTCCTCCGGCGTGATGCCGGTCGCGGCTGAAGACGGCTGCGAGCACGGCGCGTGCGCGCCGGACTCGGCGCGGCGCGTCAGCGCAGCAGCGAGCGCAGCATCCAGGCGGTCTTCTCGTGCTCCTGCATGCGCTGCGTGGCGAGGTCCGCAGTCGGCTGGTCGTCGGCCGCGTCGGCGAGGCGGAACACCTCGCGCGCGGTACGCGCGGCGGTCTCGTGGCCGTCGACGAGCTGCTGCACCATCGTCTTCCACTCCGGCACGCCGGTTTCCTCGGGGATCGAGGTCAGCCGGCCGAACTGCGTGTACGAGCCCGGCGCATAGACGTCGAGCGCGCGGATGCGCTCGGCGATCAGATCCGCGGCGGTCCACAGCTCGTTGTACTGCGTTTCGAACATCAGGTGCAGCGTGTTGAACATGGGCCCGGTCACGTTCCAATGGAAGCTGTGCGTCTTCAGGTACAGCGAATACGTGTCGGCGAGCAGCTTCGACAGGGTTTTCGCGATGCTCTCGCGGTCGTCCTTCGCGATGCCGATGTCGATGGTCATGCGGAATGTCTCCTCGAATGGACTCGCTCCACCGTAGCGCGGGCGGCGCACCGCGTGAAATCGAGCTTGCGAATCGGCCCGATAGGCCGCAATGATCGAGGATCGTTTCCCTGACTCCGGGCCGCGGAGTGCGCCAGCGCCGCCGCGGCCGCCCGTTCTCGATGTCCGATCCGAAGCCCCTGCGCCGCGCGCTCGACGACGTGATGGCGCGCGACTACGGCCGCCTGCTGGCGCGCTGGCGGCGGTTGTCCGCGCAGGCCGCGCCGTCGGCGGCCGAGGTCGACGCCTTGCGCGAAGCGATCGCCGCGTCGGCGGCGCGCCGTGCCGCGCGCGCCGCGCGCGCGCCCGCGATCCGCGTCGACGAGTCGCTGCCGATCGCCGCGCGCGCGGACGAGATCGTCGCGCTGATTCGCGCGCATCCGGTCGTCGTGCTCGCCGGCGAGACCGGCTCCGGCAAGACGACGCAGCTGCCGAAGCTCTGCCTCGCCGCCGGCCGCGGCCAGGCCGGGCTGATCGGCTGCACGCAGCCGCGCCGGATCGCCGCGCGCGCGGTCGCGCGGCGCGTCGCCGCGGAGCTCGGCGGCGAGGTCGGCGACCTCGTCGGCTACCAGGTGCGCTTCGCCGAGCGCGTCGGCGAGAACGCGCTCGTCAAGTTCATGACCGACGGCATCCTGCTCGCCGAGACGCAGAGCGATCCGTGGCTGTCGGCCTACGACACGATCATCGTCGACGAGGCGCACGAGCGCAGCCTCAACATCGACTTCCTGCTCGGCTATCTGAAGCGCCTGCTCGCGCGCCGGCGCGACCTCAAGCTGATCGTGACCTCGGCGACGATCGACACGGCGCGCTTCGCCGAGCATTTCGGCGGCGCGCCGGTGGTCGAGGTCGAGGGCCGCGCGTACCCGGTCGAAGTGCGCTGGCGCCCGCCGGACGCCCAGGCCGCGCGTCGCGACGACGCTGCTTCGCCGGCGCGGCGGGACCTGCGCGACGGCGATCGTTCGCGAGCCGAGCCGGACGTGATGGCCGGCGCGCACGCCGCGACCGACGGCCGCGCACGCGCGCCGCAGGCGCCGCCGTCCGCGGCACGCGCGGCGTCGCCCGCTCGCGGCGCGAGCGAAGTCGAGCGCATCGTCGCGGTCGTCGACGAGATCACGGCCGAAGACCCGCGCGGCGACGTGCTCGTGTTCCTGCCCGGCGAGCGCGAGATCCGCGACGCGCACCTCGCGCTGTCGCGGCGCCGCTACCGCGAGACCGAGGTGCTCGCGCTGTACGCGCGGCTGTCCGCGGCCGAGCAGGACCGCGTGTTCCGGCCCGGGCCGCAGCGGCGCATCGTGCTCGCGACGAACGTCGCCGAGACCTCGCTGACGGTGC
>DASWOS010000223.1:0-6301 GCA_036398645.1 Dokdonella sp.
GCTCGAGATCGCGCAGCTCCTCGGCGATGCGCTGCCAATGGCCGATGCCGCGCGCGACCGCGAGCACGCGCGTCACGCCGTCCTCGACGCGCACGTTCGCGTGCATCTCGACCGGGAAGCTGCGGCCGTCGCCGCGGCGGATCGTCGTCTCGAGCGTGAACGCGGAGCCGGCCCGCCACGCGTCGACGACGTGGCGCAGATGGTCCGGCGGCAGCGACGGGAATACGTCCGTGAGGCCGAGCGCCAGCAGCTTCTCGCGCGCGTAGCCGAACAGCCGGCATGCGGCGGCGTTCGCCTCGACGAAGCCGCCGCGCTCGTCGTGCACGACGACCGCGTCCGGCAGCGCGTCGAGCAGCGCGCGCTCGCGCGCGGCCGCGGAGGCGCCGGCGCCGCGGCCGAGCAGCGCGCCGATCGCGTCGTCGAGACCGCGCCGCGCTGCGACGGGAAGGTCGTCGTGCGCGGCGAGCGCGCGCAGGCGCTCCAGCAACGTCGCCGGCGAGCGGTCGCTCATCCCCCGGTCGAACCAGGCGACCGCCTCCACGGAGGTCGTCGAGGTCGAGGGCGCTTCATGCGGCATGTTGGCGGTCTCGGAAACGGCCGAGCGCTGCGGCAGATTCACCTTAACATCCGGGTGTCGGCCGCGCGTGAAGCGGATGTGGAAAGCCGCCGCCGTCCGGCACGATCCAGGCGGCGCCGCGCGCGCACGCCGCACGCGGGCGCAACGGCGCGGCGCGTGCCGCCGCTCGAAGCGGCGCCAGCCGCGCGAGGGCCGGTGCTCCGGCCGCCGCCCCGTGGCACGGCTCGGCCCGATCGGGCGCCGCTAGACGCCGGCGCGCGCGACGCGGCTCGAAGTCTCGCGGCCGAGCCGGGCGCTGAGCCAGAGCCCGGTTTCGACGAGCTTGGCGAGATCGATGCCGGTCGCGATGCCGAGGCCGTGGAGCATGTAGACGACGTCCTCGCTGGCGACGTTGCCGGTCGCGCCGTTCGCGTACGGACAGCCGCCGGTGCCGGATACCGAGCTGTCGACGACCGCGACGCCTTCCTCGAGGCAGGCGAGGATGTTCGCGAGCGCCTGGCCGCGCGTGTCGTGGAAATGCACGGCGAGCGCGCCGATCGGCACCTCGGCGGCGACCGCGCGCAGCAGCGCGCGCGCATTGCCCGGCGTGCCGATGCCGATCGTGTCGCCGAGCGAGATTTCGTAGCAGCCGAGCGCGTGCAGGCGCCGCGCGACGCGCAGGACGTCGGCGACCGGCACCTCGCCCTGGTACGGGCAGCCGAGCACGGTCGACACGTAGCCGCGCACGCGCACGCCGTCGGCGCGCGCGCGCTCGAGCACCGGCGCGAAGCGCTCGATCGATTCGTCGATCGACGCGTTGACGTTGCGCCGGTTGAAGGCCTCGCTCGCGGCGGTGAACACGGCGACCTCGTCCGCGCCGGCCGCGCGTGCGCGTGCGTAGCCTTGCAGGTTCGGCACCAGCACCGGATACGCGACGCCGGGCTTCTTCGTTATGCCGGCGTAGACTTCGTTCGCGTCGGCGAGCTGCGGAACCCACGCCGGGCTGACGAAGCTCGTCGCCTCGATCGTGCGCAGCCCGGTCGCGGAGAGGCGGTCGATCAGCTCGATCTTGACCGCGGTCGGCACGATCGCCTTCTCGTTCTGCAGGCCGTCGCGCGGGCCGACCTCGACGATGCGGACTTCGGCGGGCCAGGCACTCATCGGCGGCTCCGCGCCGGCGTCGGGATTCGGGTCATCGGCGTCGCGTTCATTCTCGCTCCGGAGCGCAGCAACGTCGCACCGCTCACGCCGGTGCGAAACGCACCAGCACCGCGTCGGCCTCGACGAAGTCGCCGGCTGCGGCCTGTACCGCGTCGACCGCGCCGGCGCGCGGCGCCTTCAGGCTGAGTTCCATCTTCATCGCCTCGATGACGAGGAGCTCCTGACCCTCGGCGACGGTCGCGCCGGGCTGCGTGCGCACCGCGACGATGCGGCCCGGCATCGGCGCGCGGATCTCGTCCGTGGCGGTTTCCTCGCCGGGTTCGTAGGCGAACGGCGCGGCGCGTTCGAACCGGTGCCGGCGCGCGCCGTCGTGGACGCGCGCGGCGTGAGCGTCGAGACGGACGCGGAAGCGTCTCGCGACGCCGTCGAACAGCGCGGACAGCTCGGCGCCGTCGTAGACCGCGTTCGCGACGTGATAGCCGAGCTCGCCGCAGTCGAGCGCGTAGCGACCGCCGGAGCCGGTCGCTTCGATCGCCGCGTGCTGCAGCACGACGACGCGCGTGCCGGCGCGCCCGAGCCGCCACGCGTCGGCCTGCGCCCACGGCGAGACCGGGTCCGGCGAGCCGCGCGCGGCGCGGCGCGCCGCGGCCTCCTCGTCGAGCAGGATCGCAGTCGCCGCGGCGAACAACGGCAGCGGATCGGGATCGGCCTCGGCGCCGACGAACTCGTCGAGATGACGGTCGAGATAGCCGGTGTCGATGCGGCCGTCGACGACGGCGGGGTGGCGCACGAGCCGCTCGAGGAACTCGACATTAGACTTCGGCCCGACGACGTCGACCTCCGCGAGCGCCTCGCGCATGCGCACGAGCGCGGCATCGCGGCTGACATCCCAGACGATCAGCTTCGCGATCATCGGGTCGTAGAAGATCGTGACGGCGTCGCCCTCGACGACGCCCGAGTCGACGCGCACGTGGCGCGACGGGGCCGGCAGGCGCAGCGTCTGGAGCGTGCCGGAGCCGGGCAGGAAGCCCTGCTCGGGGTCCTCGGCGTAGAGGCGCAGCTCGATCGCATGCCCGTGCGCGGCCGGCGCGCCGGCGCGCAGCGATTCCGGCAGCGCCTCGCCGGCGGCGACGCGCAGCTGCAGCTCGACGAGGTCGAGGCCGAGCACCTGCTCGGTGACCGGATGCTCGACCTGCAGCCGCGTGTTGATCTCCATGAAGTAGAAGTCGCCGTCGGGGCCGACGATGAACTCGACCGTGCCCGCGTTGACGTAGTCGAGCGCGCGCGCGGCGGCGACGGCCGCTTCGCCCATCGCGGCGCGCAGCGCCGGCGTCACGAACGGCGACGGCGTCTCCTCCATGACCTTCTGATAGCGGCGCTGCGCGGAGCATTCGCGCTCGTTCAGATGCACGACGTGGCCGTGACGGTCGCCGAATACCTGGAATTCGATGTGGCGCGGCCGCTCGACGTAGCGCTCGAGCAGCACGCGTTCGCGCCCGAACGCGTTCTGCGCCTCGCGGCGGCAGCTCTCGAGGCTCGCGGCGAACGCGTCCGCGGCGCGCACGACGCGCATGCCCTTGCCGCCGCCGCCGTGCGCGGCCTTGATCATCAGCGGAAAGCCGATGCGCTCGGCCTCGCGCGCGAGCCGGTCCGCGTCCTGATCCTCGCCGGTGTAGCCGGGCACGACCGGCACGCCGTGCGCGGCCATCAGCTCCTTCGCGCCGGCCTTCGAGCCCATGCGCCGCATCACGTCCGCGCTCGGCCCGACGAACGCGATTCCGGCGCGTTCGACCGCGTCGGCGAACTCCGCGTTTTCGGACAGAAAGCCGTAGCCGGGATGGACCGCGTCGGCGCCGGCGCGGCGCGCGGCTTCGACGATCGCATCGGCGCGCAGGTACGAGTCCGCCGGCCGCGGCCCGCCGATCGGATAGGCCGCATCGGCCAGCCGCACGTGCTGCGCGCCGGCGTCGGCCTCGGAGTACACCGCGACCGTCGCGATGCCGAGACGGCGGCAGGTGCGGATCACGCGGCAGGCGATCTCGCCGCGGTTCGCGATCAGGACGCGACGGAACATGCGCGCTTCAGGACGCGGCGGAATGACGGGCCGCTTCGACGTCGTGACCGTCCGGATCGAGTACGAACGCCGCGTAACAGCGCGCGTGATCCTGCGGCCGCAGGCGCGGAGCGCCGTCGTCGCGCGCGCCGGTCGCGATCGCCGCGCGGTGGACCGCATCGACGTCGCCGCGCGATCCCGCCGCGAAGCCGACGTGCAGGCGTCCGTGCAGGACGTTCGCGTCGTCGCCGATCCGGAAATACGGCCGGCCGGCCTCGCCGAAGCCCGCATGCGACGCCGCGCCGGTCCGCTCGGCGCTGGCGTCCACGCCGAGGCCGACGCCGAGCGGCGCATGCGCGTGCTCGTCGAACGCCGTGCTGCGCGCGAAAGCGGAAACCACGAAGCCGATGTGGTCGAGCATGGTTCGTCCCTCGAAGAAGCCGAGCCGCCGCAGCGCGATGCGCGCGGCGATCCGGCTACGGTAGCATGCGCGATTCCCGGTCGGAACGCGCCGCGAATGACCCGTCCTGCTCCCGCCACCGGCATAGCGGCCGCGCCTGCGGAGCTGCTCGCCGCGCTCGCGGACGCGCCGCCCGCGGCCTGGCTCGAACGCGGCCGTGCGCTCGCGCTGAACGGCGATCTCGGCGCCGCCGCGGCGCTGCTCGAAGCCGCGCTCGCGCGCGCGCCCGACGACGCCGAGCTGCGGCTCGCGCTCGCGAGCGCGCATTGGCAGCTCGGCGACCTCGCGCGCGCCGACGCCGAGCTCGACGCGCTGCTCGGCGACCGTCCGGATCACGTCGCCGCGGCATTCGCGCTCGCGAGGCTACGCGCCGGGCAAGGCCGCGTGCGCGCCGCCGAGGCCGCGCTGCGCACGCCGTTCGCGCGGATCCGGCAGCCGTCGGACCTGACCGTCCGTGCGGCGCGGATGCTCGCCGGCTGGGGCCGTACCGCCGCCGCGGCCGAGATCTGCGAGGCGCAGATCGCGCTCGGCGACGACGATGCGCGCCTGCGCGTCTACGCCGGCCTGCTGCTGTTGAAG
Source organism: Dokdonella sp. (assembly GCA_036398645.1). GTDB lineage: Bacteria > Pseudomonadota > Gammaproteobacteria > Xanthomonadales > Rhodanobacteraceae > Dokdonella_A. The sequence goes on from DASWOS010000223.1 coordinate 4,810, forward strand.
CTCGGCGAATTCGAGCGCTCGCGCGAGCGCTACCGCGGCGCGATCGAGCGCGATCCGTCGATGCTCGAGTTCGACGCGGCCTACGCGATCGCCGCCGCGCGCCGCTACGTCGATCCCGCGGACGCGGACATCGGCTGGTTCGAGCGCCTGCTCGCGCGGCCGCAGCTCGGCTCGCGAGCGCGCGCGTCGCTGCGCTTCGCGCTCGGCAAGATCCACGACGATCTCGGCGAATGGGCGCGCGCGGCGGCGTACTTCCGCGCCGCGAATGCGCTCGTCGATCGCGGCGGATGGTCGCGCAAGAGCTGGCGCCGCGTCGTCGATGTGCGCATGAACGCCGCGCCGCTGCCGTCGCGCCGGCCCGCGGCGGGCGAGGGCGTGCCGGTGTTCGTCGTCGGCGCGCCGCGTTCGGGCACGACGCTGGTCGCGGAGCTGCTCGCCCGCTCCGATCAGGTACGCAACCGCGGCGAGCTCGACCAGCTGCCGGAGCTCGCGCAGCAGCTCGCGCGAGTGGTGCGGCCGGACGCGGCGCGGCTCGACGCGATCGCCGCCGCGTATTGGCGCGAGCTGCGCCAGGACGACGCGGACGCCGGTTGGTTCATCGACAAGCAGCCGCTGAACTTCCTCAACCTCGACCTGATCGCCGCGCTGTTTCCGCAGGCGCACGTCGTGTACTGCCGGCGCAGCAGCCGCGACACCGCGCTCTCGATCTGGATGCAGCACTTCGAATCGGCGGAGTACCGCTTCGCCTACGACTTCGACGACATCGGCGCGGTGCTGCAGGGCGCCGCGCGGCTGCTCGCGAAGGCGCGGCGCGATGCGCGCGTGCGCCTGCACGAGGTGCGCTACGAGGCGCTCGTCGCGGCGCCGGAGGCGGTCGTCGGCGAGCTCGCCGCGGCGCTCGGCCTGGCCCCGTTCGACTGCGGCGCGCCGGCGCGCGCGGCGACGGCGATCGGCACCGCGAGCGTCTGGCAGGCGCGCCAGCCGGTCTACACGCGTGCGGTCGGGCGCTGGCGCGCGTACGCGGAGTTCGTGCCGGAGCTGCGCCGCTTCGCCGACGATTAGAGGGAGGCGGGACGACGCGGCCGCACGCGGCCACCGCGCTCGGCGCTTCGTCGACGCGCAGCGGCGCGGCGAACCGGCGGCTTGCCGTCGGTGCCGACATCGATGAACTCGAAGGCCGCGCACGCACGAAGCGGCCGGTCCGCGGCGTTCGGTGCGCGACGTCGGCTCCGCCGCGGGCGCGCGCGCTGGACGCGTCGGCGCCGCGCGCGGCACGCGGATCGCGCAGGGTCAGTCCGACGCGCTGCGCCGCGCCCAGTCCGGCGCGCGCTTGTCGAGGAACGCCGCGAGCCCGTGCTGGCCTTCGGCCGACACGCGCAGCCGCGCGATCAACTCGGCGTTCTCGGCGTCGGCGCGCGCGGCGGCGTCCGCGCTCAGGCCGCCGACGCGCAGAGCGAGGCGCTTCGCCTCGGCCTGCGCGAGCGGGCCGCCC
>DASWOS010000224.1:0-3455 GCA_036398645.1 Dokdonella sp.
TGCGCGCCAGGATCTCCCTGAGCGCCGTCCACTCGTGGTCAATCTGCTCGACGTACAGCCAGTCGCTGCCAAACTGGTACCGCTGGCGCGATAGCGTCGTCTAAGGAACGGGCGCCGGCTGCCCCATTCCTGGCCCATCCAGAGCAGCGGCACCTGCGGCGACAGCAGCAGCAGCGCGGTCGCCACGCGCAGCGCGGCCGGCGGCGCGAGCGCGCTGAGCCGCTCGCCGAACGCGCGGTTGCCGACCTGGTCGTGGTTCTGCAGGAACGCGACGAACGCGCTCGGCGCGAGCTGCGCGCTCGGCTCGCCGCGCGGCGCGTCGCGGTGCGCGGAGTGCTCGCCCTGATAGGCGAAGCCCTCGGCCAGCGTGCGCGCGAGGTGGCGCGCCGGGTCGTGCGCGTAGTCGCGGTAGTAGCTGCCGGTCTCGCCGGTCAGCAGCACGTGCACGGCGTGGTGGAAGTCGTCGTTCCACTGCGCGTCGAAGCCGTTCTCGAGCAGGCGCGCGGAGTTCGCGTCGTTCTCGAGCACGAGGTGCAGCGGCCGCTCGACCGATCTGCGCAGCACGTGCGCGAGGTCGGCGAGCCAGTCGTTCGGCTCGATCGTGTGCACGGCGTCGAAGCGCAGGCCGTCGAAGCGGTATTCCTCGATCCAGCAGCGCGCGTTGGCGACGAAGAACGCGCGCACCTCGTCGCGGCGGAAGTCGATCGCCTGGCCCCACGGCGTCGCCGCGTCGCGGAAGAACGCCTTCGCGTACGCGCCGAGGTGATTGCCGAGCGGGCCGAAATGGTTGTAGACGACGTCGAGCATGACCGCGAGGCCGTGGCCGTGCGCGTCGTCGACGAGCGCGCGGAGCTCGTCCGGCGTGCCGTAGGCCGAGCACGCCGCGAACGGCAGCACGCCGTCGTAGCCCCAGTTGCGCGTGCCGGCGAACTCGGCGAGCGGCATCAGCTCGACCGTCGTGACGCCGAGATCGGCGAGCCGCGGCAGCAGGCGGCGCACGCCGGCGTAGCCGCCGCAGGCGCCGACGTGCAGCTCGTAGATCACGCTGTCGCGCCACGGCCGCGCGCGCCAGCGCGGATTGCGCCACGCGTACGCGGCGGCGTCGACGACGACGCTGTCGCCGTCGATGCCGCCGCGCTGCGCGCGCGAGGCCGGGTCCGGCACCGGCGCGGCGCCATCGAAGCGGAAGCGGTAGCCGCGGCCGGTCGCGCAGGCGGTCTCGAGCGCGAACCAGCCGCCGGGCTCGGCGTGCATCGTCTCGCTGCGGCCGTCGTCGAGCACGAGCTCGGCGGTGCGGCTCGACGGCGCCCAGACGCGGAAGCTGGTGCGGCCCTCGCCGCAGGGCTCCGCGCCGACCGGATACCGGCGCGCGTACGGCGCGCTCACGGCGCGTTCTCGCGCCGGTGCGCGAGCACCGCGACGACCGCGTGCGCGGCGACCTGCACGCGCGGCGCCTCGAGCGGCCGTTCCGGCGCGTCCGGCTCGGCGCTGTCGAGCACGAGCGTCCAGGCGAGCTCGGTCGGCGCGAGCGTGAACTCGACCGCGTCGGTGCCGGCGTTGAACAGCATCGACAGCACGTCGACGCCGCCGTCCGCGCCGGTGCCGGCGCGGCGCAGGTTCAGCGTGCGCGCGTCGGCGCGCTCCCACTGGTCGCGCGTCAGCTCGCTGCCGGCGGCGTCGAACCAGGCGATGTCCTCGAATCCGCCGATGCTGGTCGCGCCGTGGCAGAAGCGCGTGTCGCGCAGCAGACGCAGGCGCCGGCGCAGCGCGGCGAGCCGCGCGACGAAGCGCGTCAGCGTCTGCGCATCGGGCTCGGCGGCGAGCGCCCAGTCGTACCACGACAGCTCGTTGTCCTGGCAGTACGCGTTGTTGTTGCCGCGCTGGGTGCGGCCGGCTTCGTCGCCGGCGAGCAGCATCGGCGTGCCGGCGGCGAGGAACAGCGTCGCGAGCATCGCGCGCTTGACCGCTTCGCGGCGCGCGCGGATCTCGGCGTCGTCGCTCGGTCCCTCCACGCCCCAGTTCGAGCTCAGGTTCTCGGCGTGGCCGTCGGCGTTGTTCTCGCCGTTCGCCTCGTTGTGGCGCTCGGCGTAGCTGACGAGATCGTGCAGCGTGAAGCCGTCGTGCGCGGCGACGAAGTTGATCGACGCCGACGGCTCGCGCGCATCGTGGTCGAACAGGTCCGCCGAGCCGGCGAGCCGCGCGGCGAGCTCGCCGCGCGCCCACGCGTCGCCGCGCCAGTAGCGGCGCACGCCGTCGCGGAAGCGGTCGTTCCATTCGGCGAAGCCGGGCGGATGGCGGCCGAGCTGGTAGCCGCCGGGACCGAGGTCCCACGGTTCGGAGATCAGCTTCAGCGGCGCCAGCACCGGGTCCTGGCGCAGCGCGCGGAGGAAGCCGGATTCGGCGTCGAAACCGTGCTCCTCGCGGCCGAGCGTCGCGCCGAGGTCGAAGCGGAAGCCGTCGATGCCGAACGCGGTGGTCCAGTAGCGCAGGCTGTCCATGACCATGCGCAGCGCCGGCACGTGGGCGACGTCGAGCGTGTTGCCGCAACCGGTGTCGTCGGCGTAGTAGCGCTGCGAGTCGGCGCGCAGCCGGTAGTAGCTCGCGTTGTCGCAGCCGCGCCACGACAGCGTCGGGCCGAGCTCGTTGCCTTCGCAGGTGTGGTTGTAGACGACGTCGAGGATGACCTCGATGCCGGCCGCGTGCAGGCGTCGCACGGTGCCGCGGATTTCGTCGAGCGTGCCGCTGGCGAGATAGCGCGGCTCCGGCGCGAAGTACGCGAGCGGACTGTAGCCCCAGTAGTTGCCGAGGCCGCGCGCGACGAGGAACTGGTCCTGCAGGAACGCCTGCACCGGCATCAGCTCGATCGCGGTGACGCCGAGCCGGACCAGGTGCTCGACGACGGACGGATGCGCGAGCGCCGCGAACGTGCCGCGCTCCGCCTCGGGCACGTCCGGATGGCGCATCGTCAGGCCGCGCAGGTGCGCTTCGTAGATGACCGTGTCCGACCATGGCGTGCGCGGCGGCCGGTCGTCGCCCGGCGACGCGGCGTCGTCGACGACGACCGCCTTCGGCATCGCGGCCGCGCTGTCGCGGCGGTCGAACGACAGGTCCGCGCGCGGATGGCCGACGCGGTAGCCGTACAGCGCGTCGCCCCAGCGCAGCGTGCCGACGAGCTGGCGCGCGTACGGGTCGAGCAGCAGCTTGTGCGGATTGAAGCGCTGGCCCGCGGCCGGATCGTACGGTCCGTGCACGCGGTAGCCGTAGACGAGCCCCGGCAGCGCGTTCGGCAGGTAGCCGTGCCGGATCGGACCGGTGCGGCCGGGCAGGTCGATGCGGGCGGTCTCGCGGCGGCCGCGCGCGTCGAACAGGCAGAGCTCGACGCGCGTCGCGTGCGCCGAGTACAGCGCGAAGTTCACGCCGAGCCCGTCCCACTGCGCACCGAGCGGGTACGCGCG
>DASWOS010000225.1:0-9047 GCA_036398645.1 Dokdonella sp.
GTCGGCCTCGTCGACGAGCGCGACGTCGAGCCGGACGCCGACGGCAGCAACGCGCGCCTGATCCGCGAGACGCTGCTGCGCGGCGCCGCGTCGGCGGCGCGCTTCCGGCCGCTGCGCGCACCCGGCGAGTCGGCCGCCGCCGCGGCGCGGCGCGCGAACGCGGACTGGCGCCGCGCGACGGCCGAGCTCGCGGCCGTCGTGCTCGGCCTCGGCGACGACGGCCACACCGCGTCGCTGTTCCCCGGCGCGCGCGAGCTCGACGCGGCGCTCGCGTCCCCGACCGCGTACGCGGCGATCGACGCGAGCGGCTGCCCCGGCGCCGGCCGCTGGCCGGCGCGGATCAGCCTGACCCCGGCCGGCCTCGCCGCCGCGCGCGAACGCGTCCTGCTGATCCGCGGCGCGGACAAGCGCGCCGTGCTCGAGCGCGCGCTCGAGCACGGCGACGCGCGCGAGCTGCCGATCCGCGCCGCGATTGATTTGCCGGGCGCGCCGCTCCACGTGTACTGGTGTCCGTGAGTTCCGGAGCACGACCGATGCATCCGCGCGTCGCCGAAGTCGCCACCCGCATCCGCGAGCGCAGCCGCGAGCATCGGCGCGCCTATCTCGCCCTCGTCGACGCCGCGCACGCGCGCGGCCCGAGCCGGCGGCACCTGTCCTGCGGCAACCTCGCGCACGGCTTCGCCGCGTGCGAGCCGGACGACAAGCGCGCGATCCGCGACGGCGCGGCGCCGAACCTCGGCATCGTGACCGCGTACAACGACATGCTGTCCGCGCACGAGCCGTTCGCGACGTATCCCGCCGTGATCAAGGACGCCGCGCGCCGCGTCGGCGCGACTGCGCAGGTCGCCGGCGGCGTGCCGGCGATGTGCGACGGCGTCACGCAGGGCCGCGTCGGCATGGAGCTGTCGCTGTTCTCGCGCGACGTGATCGCGCAGGCGACCGCGATCGCGCTCAGCCACGATCTGTTCGACGCGGCGCTCTGCCTCGGCGTCTGCGACAAGATCGTGCCGGGCCTGTTGATCGGTTCGCTCGCGTTCGGCCATCTGCCGGTCGTGTTCGTGCCGGCCGGACCGATGCCGAGCGGCATCCCGAACAAGGCCAAGGCCGAGGTGCGCGAGCGCTACGCGGCCGGCCAGGCCACGCGCGAGGAGCTGCTCGAGACCGAAGCCGCGTCGTATCACGCGCCGGGCACCTGCACGTTCTACGGCACCGCGAATTCGAACCAGATCCTGCTCGAGGCGATGGGCCTGCAATTGCCCGGCACGTCGTTCGTGAACCCGGGCACGCCGCTGCGCGACGCGCTGACCCGCGCGGCGGCCGAGCGCGCGGCCGCGATCAGTGCGCTCGGCGCGGACTACCGGCCGATCGGTCGCCTCGTCGACGAGCGCGCGATCGTCAACGCGATCGTCGCGCTGCTCGCGACCGGCGGCTCGACGAACCACACGATCCACTTCGTCGCGGTAGCGCGCGCGGCCGGCCTGATCGTCACCTGGGACGACTTCGACGCGCTCGCCGACGTCGTGCCGCTGCTCGCGCGGATCTATCCGAACGGCGACGCCGACGTGAACCGCTTCCACGCCGCCGGCGGCACCCCGTTCCTGCTGCGCGAGCTGCTCGACGCGGGCCTGCTGTTCGATCTCGAGACGATCGTCGACGGCGGCCTGCGCGCGTACGCGCGCGCGCCGCGGCTCGAGCACGGCGCGCTCGTCTACGCCGACCTGCCGCGCGAGAGCGGCGACGCGGCCGTGCTGCGGCCGGCCACGGACGCGTTCGAGGCGAGCGGCGGCCTGCGTCTCGTGCGCGGCGATCTCGGCCGCGCGCTGTCGAAAGTGTCGGCGGTCAAGCCCGAGTTTCGCCGCGTCGAGGCGCCGGCCGTCGTCGTCGACGACCCGGCCGAGCTGCGCGCGCGGCACAAGGCCGGCGCGCTGCCGCGCGATTTCGTCGCGGTCGTGCGCTACCAGGGCCCGCGCGCGAACGGCATGCCGGAGATGCACAGCCTGATGCCGCTGCTCGGCATGCTGCAGAACCAGGGCCGCCGCGTCGCGCTGGTCACCGATGGCCGGCTCTCCGGCGCGTCCGGCAAGGTGCCGTCGGCGATCCACGTGACGCCGGAAGCGGCCTCCGGCGGCGCGATCGCACGCGTGCGCGACGGCGACGTGCTCGCGCTCGATTGCGAGCGCGGCACGCTCGAGGTCCGCGTCGACGCGGCGGAGTGGGCCGCGCGTGCGCCGGCACCGAACCGCGCGCCGGCCGGGCTCGATCTCGGCCGCGCGCTGTTCGGACTGAACCGCGCCCAGGTCGGCCCGGCCGACGAGGGTGCGCTGTCGATCGCCTGCGGCGTTCCGGTCGCGGCGCCGGCGCTCGGCGGCGACAAGCACCCGACCGAGACCGAGTACAGTCTCGCGCCGGCCGCCGCGCCGGCTCCGTTCGAGGCGAAAGACGCATGACGCTGCCGAAGTCGAATCTCGCCGCGAGCCAGGACGCCGCGATCGGCCTGCTGCGCGCCGTGCGCGTGCTGCCGGTCGTCACGATCGAGTCGGCCGCACAAGGCGTCGCGGTCGCGCGCGCGCTCCGTGACGGCGGGCTCGGCGCGATCGAGGTCACGCTGCGCACGCCGGCCGCGCTCGATGCGATCGCCGCGATCCGGCGCGACGTGCCCGACGTCGCGCTCGGCGCCGGCACCGTGTTGAACGCGGCGCAGATCGCCGCGGCGCGCACCGCCGGCGCGACGTTCCTCGTCACCCCGGGCACGCCGCCGGCACTCGCCGACGCGCTCGCCGGCTCCGGTTTGCCGGCCGTGCCGGGCGCGGCGACGCCGGGCGAGCTGATCGCGCTCGCGGCACTCGGCTTTCGCGTCGCGAAGCTGTTCCCGGCCGCCGCGATCGGCGGCCTCGCGCTCGTGCGCGCATTGCAAGGACCGCTCGGCGATCTGCGGCTCTGCCCGACCGGCGGCATCCGCGAGGCCGACGCGGCCGCCTACCTCGCCGAGAAGAACGTCGTCGCGGTCGGCGGCTCGTGGATGGTGCCGTCGGCATGGATCGCCGCCGGCGACTTCGCGCGCGTCGCCGACGCCGCACGTCGCGCCGCCGATCTCGCCCGCGGCGTCGTCGAGACCTAGACCCGTCCGGCTCCTTTCGATAGGTGCCCGAGCGCTGCAGGAGCAGGCTTCAGCCGCGATCGGCGTGGCCGAGCGGAGGATACGTTTGGCGGTGCGGTGCGGCGCGGCGCCGTCGTCGTCGTCGTGGCGGCGAAGCGAAGTCGCGGCGCTGAGGCGAAGCCGCGCGCTTGCATTCGCGGCTGAAGCCGGCTCCTACCGGGGCGAGCCGGCGGTGAGGGGCTCCCGGGAACGCCGACTGGTCGCATCGCGTCAGCGCGGCGCGGGTGACGACTCGTGCGGCGTCACGCGCAGGTGCGCCGGCAGCGTGGTGATCGTGAGGGTGCCGTCGCGCCACGGCAATCGGCGGCCGTCGAGGCGCGCGTCGCCGTCCAGGTACGGCTTCGGCGGCGCGAGCACGAGACCGCCGGGCGGCGTGCGCAGCGCGCGGCCGTCGACGTCGAGCACGAGCGCATCGCCGTCGCGTTTCAGCGCAAAGCCGAGCGGGCCGTACGGCGTGGCGAGGTTCTCGATGGCGATGCCGTCGCCGTCGAGCCAGGCCGCGGGCACGCCGGCGGCGAGCACGAGCGCGTGGTCCGACGCGCGCTCGTAGACGAAGCGGTCGAGCGTCGCGCGGATGAAGTCCGAGGCGACCCAGCCGTGCGGCATGTCGCCGATGAAACGCGACGCGCGCGGATCGCGGCCGACGACCTCGGCCCACTGGTTCCATGCCGCCGGCCGGCGGTCGCGCATGAAGAAACCCGCGGCCGCGTCGGCGCGCTCGCGCCAGCCGAGCCGCACGAACGCGCCGACGTTGCGCCATTCGTACGGCGTGTAGTCGCTCCAGCGTGCGAGGTCGCGGCGCGCGGCGAACTCGGTCCAGTAGCGCTCGAACGTGCCGCGCAGCAGGTCCGCGGGCAGAGCGTCCTGCTGGCCGGCCGGCGCGAGCGCGATCGTCGTCGAGGTCGCGTCGAAGTCGCCGAGCTCGGCCGAGCCGGGCAGGTAGTCGATGCCGTGTGCGGCGACGGCCGTGCGGATCGAGGCGTAGAGGTCGCCGCGGAACTCGTCGCGCGAGCGCGCGAGTCGGCGCGCGTCGTCGCCGCGGCCGAGCGCGTCGGCGATCGCGACCGCGTCGTCGTAGCCGGTCAGCGCCCAGAAGTCGTCCCAGTACGAGTGCATCGGCTTCGCCGAGTAGCCCTCGTGGCTGATCGAGGCCGGCATCAAGCCGTAGAACGCGGCGCGCTCGCCGCTGCGGTTCGCCTCGTTGCGCTCGCTCGCGCGCAGCGCGTCCATGTAGCGCGCGGCGGCGTCGACCTGCGGCCAGGCGCGCTCGAGCACGTCGCGGTCGCCGGTGTAGCGGTAGACCTCGTAGGCGAGGTGGATCAGCTCGCCGTGGCTGTCGTTCTCGGGCACCGGGTCCGCGCCGCGCGCGTCGACGCAGCACGGCACCTTGCCGTTCGCGAATGGGTACGGCAGGTACCAGTCCAGATAAGCGCGTGCGACGTCGGCGCGGCCGAGCCGGAGCAGCGCCTCGGCCATCATCGCGCCGTCGCGAATCCACGAGCGCGCGTACGAGCGCGTGCCGGGACGCAGCGCGGCGCCGTCGCGGCTGACGAGGATCTGCGCGAGCGCGCTGCGCAGCGTGTCCGCGAGCGGCTGCGCCGCCGCCGGCAGCCGCAGCGTCGTCGCACCGAGCCGCGCGCGCCAGTCCGCGGCGACCGCGGCGCGGCGCGCGGCGATCCACTGCGCCGGCTCGGCGCCGGCAGGCGCGCGATCGAATGCGCCGTCGAGCGGCACCGCGAGCGCGAGCGTGCGCGACGCCCGCGGCGCGAGCGCGACGCGGTACAGCAGCGCGCCGGACGCGAGCCCGGTGTCGTCGTGCAGCGCAACGGCGCGCCCGCCGGCAGCTGCGGCGAGGCCGGGCTGCGAGGCCGTGGCGGACGCCGGCGTGGCGGCGGGGCCGTGCGCGAGCGCCGTGAGCCGCGGCACGACCGTGCCGGCGTCGAACGCGGCGGCGGCGAAGCGCGCCGGCGTCTCCAGCGCTTCGACGCGCGGCCGGCCGTCGACCGAAAGCACGCGGTCCCGCCAGCCGAGGTCGTGGATCGGGCTGACGCCGCCCGGCGTGTTCAGGAACTGCACGGCGGGGTTGACCTGGAACGGCCGCACCGCGAGCGCGAGCACGACCGTGCGCGGCCGCTCCGAGCGGTTCTCGAGCGTGTAGCTCGCGAGCAGCCGCGACGCGCCGGGCCGGCCGTCGGCGAACGCGGTCGTGGTCAGGCGCAGGCCACCGACGTCCCAGACGACGCTCGGGATCGGCAGCGAGCGGTCGTTGAGCGCGTGGCCGATCGTGGCGTCGGCCCAGCTCGTCAGCGCGTCGGCTTCGGCGCTCGCCGGAGCGCGCGAGGCGCGCTCGTCGCCGGTCGCAGCGTCGCCGCCTCGGCCGCGCGCGACGCGATCGTTCGATCCGTCGCCCGCGTCGTCGTCTTCGATCAGGAACGGCTCGATCGAGAAGCCGCCGCGCGAGACCTCGAGCGCGCCGTCCTCGGACAAGAGCCCGCTCTCGTGGCCGCCGTCGAGGCCGACCACCGTCCAGTAGGTCTGCTCGCCGTAGAAGCCGCGCGGGTAGTGTCCGCGCGGCGCGGCCTTCGCGAGCTCGGCGAAGAACGCGTTCGCCGACGCGCCGTAGGCGAGGTCCTTCACGTCGACGTCGGCGAGCGCGTAGGCTTTGCGCGGTCCGTCGTGCAGGCGCAGGCGCACGTAGCGCGCTTCGGATTCGGGCAGGTACAGCGGATCGGCGCCGCCGTCGCCGGCGACGACACGGCGCACGACGCGCCAGTCGCGCGCGTCGGCGGACAGCTCGACGTCGTAGCGCGAGGCGAACGCGGCGCCGGCCCAGCGCAGCACGAGGCCGCCGAACTCGCGCGTCGCGCCGAGATTGAGCGTCAGCGACTGCTCGCCGCCGCGGCGCGGATCGCTCCGCCACGCGCTCGCCGCGTCGCCGTCGACGGCGAGTGCCGGCGGCGCGCCGCGCATCGACGACGACGCGCTCGCGACCGGCGCCGGCCACGTCGCCGGCGGCGGCGGCAGCTCGTGCAGCGCGAGGTCCGCGAAGCAGACCGAACCGCGGCCGCCGTGGCCGGCGTAGACGGTGAATTCGACGCTGTCGCTGCGGTGCAGGGTGCGGTCCGTGGCCGGGCCCCAGGCGAAGGCGATCTCGCGCTTCTTGTAGCGGAGCCTGGTCCAGTCGTGCGGAAACGCGAAGTCCTCGCGGTTCACCCACCAGACGTCGTCGCCGCTCGCGTCGGCGAGCTTGAACTGCAGCGCGTTGTCCGGCGCGTCGCCGCGCACGCGGAACGTGAACGCGTAGTTCTCCGGATACTCGATCGGCAGCCGGCGCCGCATCGCGGCGTAGCCGGACACGCCGTGGAAGTCGAAGTCGAGGCAGAGCGCCGCGCCGGACGCGTCGCGGACCGGGCGCAGCCGCGCCTCGATCTGGTCCGACGCGACCGCGCGCCACGCGCCCGCGTCGTCGAACGCGGCGAGCGTGCCATCGGCCGCGCGCGCGAGCGGCGCGGCGAATGCGACGCACAGCACGCATGCGACCCGCGCGAGTGCCGCGACCGCGCGCGCCCGCACGGACGTCGCGCCGACGGCGTGCCGCGCGGCGCCCGGCGTCGCCGCGTGCAGCGTGCCGCCGCGGCTCACCCCTTGACGCTCCCGAGCAGGAGGCCCTGGATGTAGTACCGCTGCAGCGCGAGGAACAGCAGCAGCACCGGCACGATCGTGACGACGGAGCCGGCCATCATCAGCTCGTTGTCCTGCACGTGCTCGCGCGAGAGCGCCGCGAGCGCGACCGGCGCGGTCTGCCAGTCCTGGTCGGAGAGCACGATCAGCGGCCACATGAAGTCGTTCCAGCTCGCGAGGAACGTGAAGATCGCGAGCGTGACGACGATCGGCTTCAGCAGCGGCAGCACGATCGTCGCGAAGATGCGCAGCTCGCCGGCGCCGTCGATGCGCGCGGCCTCGAGCAGCTCGTCGGGAATCGAGCGCGCGTACTGGCGCACGAGGAAGATGCCGAACACCGAGGCGAGCGCCGGCACGACGACGCCGCCGTAGGTGTTGACGAGGCCGAGCGCCTTCATGATCAGGAACAGCTGGATCATCGCGACCTGCGCCGGGATCACCAGCGCCCCGAGCAGCGCCTGGAACACGCGCTCGCGGCCGCGGAAGCGCAGCTTCGCGAACGCATAGCCGGCGGCGAGGTTGAACGCGAGCGACAGCAGCGTGACCGCCGCGGCGACCGCGAGGCTGTTCAGCAGGTGCCGGCCCATGCCCGCACGCTCGAACAGCTCGCGATAGTTCGCGAGCGTCGCGTGCGCCGGCAGCAGCCTCGGCGGGAACGCGCTCGCCTCGCCGGGCTGCATGAACGAGACCGACAGCATCCATGCGAGCGGGAACAGCGCGAACAGCGCGCCGGCGGCGAGCAGGCCGTTGACCGCGAGCCGCGCGCGCCCGCTCGCGTTCACAGCGCCCCCGTGCGGCGGCCGAGCCGCAGCAAGAGCTGCGTCGCGGCGAGGATCAGCACGAACAGCAGGAACGCGATCGCCGACGCGCGGCCGAGGCTCCACCATTTGAAGCCTTCGTCGTACATGAAGTACAGCACGCTGACCGTGCTCTGCAGCGGATCGCCCTGCGTCATCACGTACGGCTCGGCGAACAGCTGAAAATAGCCCGACACCGTGATGATCGCGACGAGCAGCAGCGCCGGGCGCAGCATCGGCAGCGTGACGTGGAGCAGGCGCTGGCGGACCGACGCGCCGTCGATCTGCGCGGCCTCGTGCAGCTCGGCCGGGATCGACTGCAACGCGGCGAGCAGCACGATCATGTTGTAGCCGAAGTTCTTCCACACCGCGAACAGGATGATCGCCGGCATCGACCAGCGCGGGTCGCCGAGCCAGTCGATCGGCGCGAGGCCGAGATGCGCGAGCGCGTAGTTGACCAGGCCGTAGCGCGTGTGCAGCAGGTAGCGCCAGATCACCGCGACCGCGACGACGGTGGTCACGACCGGCGCGAACAGCGCGGTGCGGAACAGGCCCTTGAAGCGCGCGAGCTTCGAGTCGAGCAGCAGCGCGGCGCCGAGCGAGGCCGCGATCGACAGCGGCACGCCGACGCCGACGAAGTACAGCGTGTTCGCGAGCGATTTCCAGAACAGCGGCGTCTTCAGCACGTCGACGTAGTTGCCGAGCGCGACGAAGCGCAGGTTGTGCAGGTCCGCCAGCGCGTACAGGTCGAAGTCGGTCAGGCTGAGCGCGAACGCGGCGAGCACCGGCACGAAGAAGAACGCGCCGATCGCGACCAGCGCCGGCGCGGTGAGCACCCAGGCGGCGCGGCGTTCGTTCACGGCGCGGCGCTCCGCCGCGCGAGCATCCAGCGCCGCTTCTCGAGGATCGCGTCGGTGCGGCGGTCGAGCTCGCCGAGCACGCGCTCGGTCGGCTCGCCGCCGCGCACGGCGCGCTCGGTCGCGAGCCGAACCTGCTGCGCGATGCGCTCCCATTCCGGCACCTTCGGCGCCGGCACCGTGCGCTCGAGCTGGTCGCGGAATGCGCGCGTGTACTCGTCCGGCCCGAGCAGGTCCCAGGTGCTGCGCCGCGGCGGCAGGTCGCCGCAGAGTTCCTCGAAGCGCCGCTGCTGCTGCGGCTCGGACAGGAACTCGATCAGCTGCCAGACCTCGCGCGGATGCCGTGAGCTCTTGAACAGGACGAGGCTGCTGCCGCCGGCGATCGCGGCGCCCGGGCCGTCCGGACCCGGCAGCGGCGCGGTGCCCCACGCCTGCGCGACGCGCGCGGGCAGGCGCCGCTTGAACTCGCCGACGTTCCACGGCCCGCTGACGTAGAACGCGTAGAAGCCGTTCGCGAACTCGTCCCAGACGTTCGAGATCTCGGTCGCGCTCATC
>DASWOS010000226.1:0-2043 GCA_036398645.1 Dokdonella sp.
CGCGCCGAGCCGGGCGTCGCGCATCGCGCTGCCGATTTCGCCGATGCGCCCGTCGCTCCGCCGCGGGCGCCGCGCGCGACGTCGCCGGTCCGCGGCCAGCAGGCTGTCGAGAAACAGCCTGCCGGCGCGATCCACGGACGGATCGCTCGCGAATCGACGGCGCCTGCCGGCGCTTCGCGGAGCACGTAGCGCGGCTGCGCCGCGACCGTGCGAGCCGAGGAAGGGCAGGACGGCCCTTTCCCGACAACCTGCTAGAACCGTCGCAGTCGTGCGCGGATCTGCAGCTTGCGCCAGAGATTCACCGGCTTCGGTGCGAGCGCGCCGAACCGTCCGCTGCGCAGCGCGTCGACCGCATCGAGCACGCGTTCGCTCGAACGGCCGTCGCGCCACGGATGGATCGCATCGGCGTACGCAGCGATCGCCGCGACGAGTTCGGGCGATGGGGCGAATGCGCGTTCGAGCGCGGCATCGAGCGCGTCGGGCGCGTCGATGTCGATCATGTGCGGCTTCGGCGCGCGGTTGCGCAGCGTCACCACCGGCTTGCGCTGCACGACGAACTCGGACACGACCGACGAGGTGTCGCAGACGAGCACGTCGGCCGCGCGCAGCGCCGGCACGAGCGCGTCGGCCTCGACGAAACGCGCGTTCGGCCCGGCCAGCGCGCGGTAGTCGGCGACCCACTGCGGATCGGCCTTCGGGTGCAGCGTCAGCAGCCAGTAGCGGTCGCCGCGTGCGATCTGACGCGCGACCTCCTCGCGCAGGACCGGCGCCGAGCTCAGCGCCGGCGTGAACGTCGACGCGTAGAGCACGACGGCGCGGCCGTCGGCCAGGCGCAGCCGCTCGGCGGCGCCGTCGTCCGGCGCGAACAGCGGGTCGAGCTTCGGCCAGCCGGTCTCGGCGACGGCGAAATGCCGGTGCTCGCGCGCGAGCGCCGCGAACGGCGCGGTCGTCGCCGGCCCCTGCGTGCAGTAGAGATCGAACAGGCCGCGGATGCGGAAATGGCCGCGGCCCGGCTCGCGCTTCTCGACGTTGAAGCCGTGGAACACCTGCACTTTAGCGCCGGGAAAGAAGGACGGCACCCAGTTGCTCGCCGCGAGCACGGCGTCCGGCCGCCATGCGGCGACCTCGCGCGCGCGCGTCAGGCGCCGCTCGTCCGCGCGCAGATGCGCGGCGACCGCGGACGGCACGAACCAGGCCGCGTCGCCGCCGCGCGCACGGATCGCCGCGGCGAGCGGCCGCAGGATCGGCAGCGCATAGAGCTCGGTCGCGAACAGCAGGTGGCGCGGCATGCAGGAGTTCCTCGCGCGAAAGCGCGTCAGCGTACAATGCCGCGGCGAACCGCATCGACACCCGCGCACGCGGACGCGCGGCGGCCGCCCCTTTCGAAACACTGCGACGACGCCGCCGCCCGATGCCCGCCACCGCCGACCGCCCCGGCCTGTCCGCCTGCATCATCACGCTGAACGAGGCCGACCGCATCGACGCCTGTCTCGACTCGCTCGCGTTCTGCGACGAGATCGTCGTCGTCGATTCCGGCTCGACCGACGGCACGCGCGAGCGCGCCGCGGCGAAGGGCGCGCGCGTGATCGAGCGCGCGTTCGACGGCTACCGCTCGCAGAAGGACTTCGCGGTCGGCGCCGCGCGCAACGACTGGGTGCTCTGCCTCGACGCCGACGAGCGCGTGACGCCCACGCTCCAAGCCTCGATCGAAGCCGCGCGCGCGCGCGGCTTCGCCGACCTCGCCGGCTACCGCTTCGCGCGCCTGACGCAGTACTTCGGCGCACCGCTGCGTCACGGCAATGCCTATCCGGACCGCGTGCTGCGCCTGTTCGACCGCCGCCGTGGCGGCTGGCGCGGTGGCCGCGAGATCCACGAGCACGCCAGCGTCGACGGCAAGGTCGCCACGCTCGCCGGCGATCTCGAGCACCTGTCCTACCGCTCGATGGCCGACCAGCTCGGCCGCCTGGAGCGCCACGCGCGCATGATGGCCGAGCACATGCACGCCAAGGGGCGACGCGCGAGCCTGTTCAACATCGTCGTCAA